>CAMYAU010000047.1 GCA_947253735.1 uncultured Varibaculum sp.
GAATTCCGCACCACCTACTCGATGTTTTGGCACTTGAGGAAAAAGCCTCAGTAGCCGCCTATCAGCGCAGTTGCCGCCAGGTTATTGAGCAGATTCGCGCGCGCAAAGCCCTCCCGATGCTGGTAGGCGGGAGCGGGCTCTATGTGCGCGCCGCCCTGGATGAAATCGAGTTCCCCGGAACAGATAGCGGTATTAGAGCGCGGCTAGAAGCCCAAGCAGCACAGCTGGGGGCAGAAAAAATGCATCAACGTCTCTTCGAAGTTGATCCGGAATCCGCCGTAAGAATCGTGCCGGCTAATGAACGCCGCGTCATCCGCGCCCTAGAAGTCTATGAACTGACCGGCAAGAAATTTTCTGCCACTATGCCGCGGCGGGAATACTTCCAGCCTGCTGTGCAGCTGGGAATCAAATGGCCGCTAGCAGTGCTTGATGAACGCATTAGCCAGCGCACCGCCCAAATGCTTGCGCAAGGATTTATCGAAGAAGTCGCGGAGCTAGAAAAACAGGGACTGGCGGATACCCCCACGGCTTGTCGCGCCACCGGCTACCAGGCAGTTATGGATTTGCTGGCCGGAAAAATCACCCGCGAAGAGGCTGCAGAGCAAATAGCGTTACAAACCCGGCAGCTTGCCCGTAAACAGCGTAAATGGTTCCGCAAAGACCCGAGAATCCATTGGCTAGACGGCGAAGCCGGCAGATCCGCCAACCTGGATCAAGCCCTAACCCTCCTTGGAATCAAGTAGTAGCACCCCATTACGAGGGGGCGAGATTTTATCCGAGTGGGCACGGTGGACATAAGAATTCGGAAAACGTCGCCACGTTTTCCGAATTCTTGGGCGGGAGGAAAAATCTCGCCCCCTCGTTTAGGGTGCCTTGTCGTACCAAACCGTCTTCATACGGGGGTAAGGGTCGCGGCCGGTAAAAGATGCGAGAGGGGCTCGTTCCGCTTGCTCCAAGCGGAACGTGGGGTCCCCGGAGCGCTTTTACTGAGCCAGACCCAGAGGCAGGGAAGTTTAGTCCTCGATTACGATGGCGTGGGCGGTTTCCCGGTCAATGCGCCCGAAGTTATAGAACGCGGCGCACGCACCCTCGGGGGAAACCATACAGGTACCGATGGGTTTCTCCGGGGAACAGGCAGTACCGAAGACTTTGCATTCCCAAGGTTTGATGCGTCCGGTAAGTACCGATCCGCATTCACAGGCCGGAGGATCTGGAACCCGCACGCCCGGCACGTTGTACAGCCGCTCGGCATCCCAGGGGGCGAATTCCTCGGAAATCCCCATCCCGGAGTAGGGCATCCAGCCTAGGCCGCGCCACTCGAAAGTGTCGCGGGTAGAAAATACCCGGTCAAGGAGTTTGAGCGCCGCAAGGTTACCTTCATGGCGTACTACCCGCGAATATTGGTTTTCTACCCGCGCCTCACCCCTATCAACTGCTCCCGACAGATATTGGTCGATTAGCATCGCAACCGACTGCAAAATATCTAGTGGTTCAAACCCGGTCACTACCACCGGTTTATTGTATTCTTTTGGCAAGAATTCAAAGGCATCGGATCCAACTACCGTGCCTACGTGACCGGGTCCAATAAAACCATCAATGCGGGTTTCATCCGCACCTACAATCGCGCGCAGGGGCGGTTCAATCTTCACATGATTAGAGAATACGGAAAAGTTTTTGACTTGCTGTTTCTTAGCAGCAACCAAGGTAACCGCGGTGGAGGGGGCGGTAGTTTCGAACCCGATCGCAAAAAATATGACCTTCTTATCAGGGTTCTCTTTCGCAATTTTTAAAGCATCTAGGGGAGAGTAAACGAAACGGACATCGCGTCCGCGCGCCCTCGCCTGGAGTAGGGATTCTTTTGATCCTGGTACTCGCATCATGTCGCCGAAAGTCGTCAAAATGACATCCGGTTGGTTAGCTAGCCAGAGGGCATCATCAACCCGGCCCATGGGGATGACACACACCGGGCAGCCGGGGCCGTGAATAAACTGTACGTTTTCTGGCAGAAGATGTTCCAGACCATGCCGGTAAATCGTGTGGGTGTGTCCTCCGCAAATTTCCATAAACGCCAGTGGATGCTCGAAATGCTTGGCCTCTGCATTGATGCGTTCTACCAGTTTGCGCGCAAACTCGGGGTCGCGGAATTCGTCAACGTACTTCATTTGTTAAGTCTCTTTTCACGGTTCAAAAATTTTGATAGGCCGAACCAGTTAAACCGAGGTGGTCTTAAATTGCTCCAGCTCGCTTTCGAATTGCCCGAGTTTCCTAATCTGATCCAAAGTGGTGGCGGCCTCGGCGGCATCAATCTGTGACATTGCAAATCCCACGTGCACCAGCACCCAATCACCGACTTTCAAACCCTCGTCTGCCAGCAAATCTGTGGAAATCATCCGTTCCACTCCGGAAAGCGAAACTTTGGCGCGACCACTTTCAGTCTTATCGAATGCCACGATTTCGGCAGGAACTCCCAAGCACATAGAACCCTCCTTGAGCTAACTACTTACAGGTTACTTGGATTTTTTATAGCTATCAAAGGTGAAAATCGGTGCCTGTTTGTGCGATTATCAAAGAGTGGATCCTAAAAACCGCCTGAATAAGGACGAACTCAAAGTAAACTCCAATATCGCTCGGGTACGCAGCCGGGGGATGAAACTCAAAGACGACTACGTGACACTATCGCATGGCGCCGGAGGGAAAGCTTCTTCCGCCTTAGTTGAACAGGTGTTTGTTTCTGGCTACGGCAACGAGGTACTTGCGGAACTAACCGATGCCGGGGTACTGCCGCTAACGGAACTTCTGGGTGAGGTTGCTGGAAGTGTGGATGCCGATTTTGGCGGCGGTAAGCTGGCAATGTCTACCGATTCTTATGTAGTTAACCCCATTGTCTTCCCCGGTGGCTCTATTGGGGAGCTGGCGGTCAATGGTACTGTCAATGACCTGGCGGTATCCGGTGCGATTCCCAAGGTAATTAGTGCCGGTTTCATATTGGAGGAGGGCTTGCCGATCGCGGATTTACGTCGGGAAGTTCAGGCTATGCGCGAGGCCGCAGAGACCGCGGGGGTACGAATCGTTACCGGTGATACCAAAGTGGTTCCCAAAGGTAGTGGTGACAAACTTTTTATCAACACTGCCGGAATTGGGATTGTACCGGGGGAAAGGAAACTGGGTGCCAGTCAGGTGCAACGCGGAGACCGGATTATTGTTTCCGGAGCGATCGCAGATCACGGGATGTCGGTGATGATGGCGCGCGGTGATCTGGCGATTGAAGCCCCGATCAAATCTGATACCCGCGCCGTCAATCACCTGGTGGAAGCGTTAATGGAGGCCGTGCCGGAAACCCGCTGGATGCGGGATGCTACACGCGGGGGCCTGGGAACGGTGCTAAACGAATTAGCGATAGCTACCGGATGGGGGATAGCTATCGAGGATGAATCGATTCCGGTACACGATATGACGCGTGGTGCCTGCGATATGTTGGGCATTGATCCCATCTATGTAGCGAACGAAGGCATGTTCTGCGCGGTAGTTCCTGCCGACCAGGTTGATAGCGCGCTGGCAGCGCTGCGCGCACTGCCCGGCGGAGAAGAAGCCGCCAATATAGGACGGGTAGTTTCTAAACCAGAGTCATCGGTAGTGATGGTAACCGCTTTCGGGGGCACTCGCATGATTGACATGTTGGTGGGCGATCCGCTGCCGCGCATCTGTTAACCGGCTTAAAGTGAGCAGGTGAAGGCAGATTAGCAGGTGCTAAAAGTATCGCTAACAAGCTCCTAAAACTGCTGCCCATGCCTGTCCTAGGCTCAGCCCCCCATCATTTGGGGGCACGGTCTTGTGGATCAAGACTTCGTAGCCACCTTCGTGCATAACCTGAACGAAATGGTTAGAAAACAGGCGATTTAGGGCAACGCCTCCGGTCAGCCCCACGGTTTTGATCCCCGCTTTTTGCGCATGTTCTCCGGCCTGGGCAGCCAATAGTTGCGCCATTCCCAGATGGAACTGCCAGGCTAGTTCGCCTACTTCCCGCTCGTTCTCAGTTAGCATTTCAAAAAGTTCTCGGTAGCTGTCAAAACGGTGAGCTTTCGCCCCCGCGTTCCTATTTGCCCAAGTGGTGGCGGCATGCTCTAGTTCCATTGCCGCTTGCGCCTCGTAGGATACTTCCGTGCAGATACCTAATATGGCGGCAGCGGCATCGAATAATCTGCCGCAGCTGGTGGCAGCTACTACTCCAAAACCACTATTTAACTGGCTTGTAACCAGTTTTAACTCGGTGCCTTGTCCTTGCCGATCCCCAATTTCAGCGCTGATTTTCTGGGTAATCTCATCTAGTTTCCAATCGTGGGCAATCCCCAAGGCAACTCTCCAGGGGTAACGTACTGCCCGGTCGCCTCCCACTAAGCTAAACGATGGAAGGTGAGCGCGGCGATTCCAGGCAGCACCCGCAATCTCCAGGATTTCGCCGCCCCAGATAGTGCCATCGGTGCCGTATCCGGTGCCATCTACTGCCACGACTATCGCTGGATCCAGGTGAGAATGCTCCGCCAACAGGCTATAGGAGTGCGCCACATGGTGCTGCACCTGTAACAACTCGATGCCGCGCTGGTTAGCGAAACGGGAAGCCCAACTGACCGTGGAATAGGCCGGGTGTAGGTCGCAGACAACTTTTTCCGGCCGAGAATGCTGGAAATTCAGCATTTGGGTCACCGCCCTGTCCAAGGCTTCCTGACTAGCCAGAGTACCCATATCCCCAATATGCCCCGAGATATGTGCCCAATCTCCACTGGCTAGGCAGAATGAGTTTTTTAGTTCCCCACCCACCGCCAAGATCGGTGCCGCTGCTGCCTGTGGCAGTGCCACTGGCAGTGGTGCATAGCCCCGCGAACGGCGGGAAGGGATAGTTACCTGCGGGTAAGCCAAGAAAACAGAGTCTTCCATCGGTAGATGAATATCGCGGTCATGGAAAACGAAACCATCAGCTATTCCCGCTAAACGCGCGAGCGCGTCCTCGTTGGTAAAACACAGCGGCTCTCCCGCCAGGTTTCCCGAGGTCGCCACCAGCATCATCTCGTCACATTCGGCGCTCAAAAGTTCTAAATGCAAAGGGGCATAGGGTAATAAAATTCCCACGTCCCCCAAGCCGGGAGCCACTGCGGGGGCTAAATCGTATTCGGGAGCAAAAGGAGCAATCACAATCGGCCGCGCGGGGGAGGCTAGCTCCTCTAGTTGAGAATCGCTAAGGCATGCCAGCCCTCTTGCCGCCTTAAGGCTGGGAGCCATGACCGCAAAGGGTTTATCTCCCCGATTCTTCCGTTCACGCAGCCGCGCCACCGCCTCCTGATTGCGGGCATCGCACATCAGGTGAAAACCGCCTATACCTTTCACCGCCAGGATTTCTCCATGCCGCAAACGCGTACGTGCCTCAGATAGAGCGGTGGCAATCAAAGAGCGGCGATCTCCCGCTGGAGGCTGCAGATTTGGGCTGGCAGTATCGCTCACCCACAATACTGGGCCACAATCAAAACAACTAACCGGCTGCGCATGGTAGCGCCGATTTTCCGGGTCGGTATATTCTGCCCGACAGGCCGGACACATCGGGAACTTAACCATAGTGGTGGTGTCCCGATCATAGGGTAAATCCAGCATAATAGTTGCTCGCGGACCACAGTTTGTGCAGGTGATAAAAGGATAGTGGTAGCGGCGATTATTCGGATCTGCCATTTCTTGGCGGCAATCTGGGCAGGTAGCGGTATCGGGAGGAATCAAGGTGCGCGCCCCGGAGCGCCGCCGCGAGGAGACAATCCTAAAGCCGTTTTCACCCTCCTGCTCTGGGATCTCTTGGGAGACACTCTGAAGGACGCGTGCTAGGGGAGGGAGGGTCGCCAGCATTTTCGCAATGAAGCTTTCAATATCGCGGGCGCTGCCTTGGACTTCAATAAATACTGACTCGTCATCGTTTCCCACGAATCCGCTGAGGGGAAAATCCGCGGCCACTTTGGCTACGTGGGGACGAAAACCTACCCCTTGCACTACGCCCCGGAGGCGATAGGCTCGCCGCATCTGCGTCCTCCCGGTAAAAAATTTTCAATCCTAAGCTTAACGTTAACTCGAAAGCGGAGAAGCGGGTAAGGTTAAAAACGTTGTCACTACGAGCAGCGAATCACTACCTCGAGGAGGAGTAATGCATGAAGTTGCACTTTCGCGTCAAGTTGCTCGGATAGTGTCACGAAATGCGGCTGGACGTGAGGTCCTTGAGATCGAGCTAGAAGTGGGACGCTTACGTCAAGTGGTTCCGGAAGCTCTCCAGTTCGCATGGAACGCAGTTCGTAAAAATACTTTGCGCGGGCCAGCGCAGCTAAAAATCACCCAGATTCCGGCGGTAGTTAATTGCCGGGAGTGCAATGAAACCACCGAAATGGGTGAGATATTGGATTTTCGCTGTCAAAAATGTTTCTCACGGGATTTGCAGATAATCAGCGGGGAAGAGTTTAGAGTGGTGTCTATTGAAGTGACACCCCTTGGAAAGGAATAAAATGGGACGTTTTCATCGGCATGACGACGGCACGGTACATTCGCATGACCATGGAGATCATGCTCACCATCATGATCATGGTGACTATGTGGCTGATCCGGAAGTAATCGGGGATCACTCGGGGTATGAAACTGAGAAAGAACGCATAGAAATCCTGGAAGATATCTATGCGGAAAATGATCATTTGGCTGACCACAACCGCCAGGCTTTCGCTGAAAATAATGTGAAAGTGGTTAACCTGATGAGCTCCCCGGGATCTGGGAAAACTACTCTGCTGGAGCGTACTTTAGCGAAACTGCAAGGACAGCTGCGGGTAGGAATCATTGAAGGAGATATCGAGACTCCTTTGGATGCTGAGCGTCTTAGTGGTTATGGAGCCCAAATATCCTTGTTGAATACCGGGAAGGGTTTCGGAGGAGAATGCCATCTAGACGCCCCTATGGTGCACCACACTTTGGATGGTTTAGATTTAAGCCAGCTAGATCTGGTGATTATCGAAAATGTAGGTAACCTGGTGTGCCCGGCAGAGTTTGATGTGGGGGAGAACGCCAAGGCAATGGTGTTTTCGATTACCGAGGGCGAAGACAAGCCCTTAAAGTATCCGGTGATGTTCCGCTCGGTTGAAATCGTGGTGGTAAACAAGATGGATCTGGCACCCTATCTGAACTTCGATATGGATCGCTTCCGTGGCTACCTAGAGCAGGTAAATCCGGGGGTAAAGGTGATTGAAGTTTCCGCGGTAAAGGGGGAGGGAATCGACGCCTGGATCCAGTGGCTAAAACAACTTTAAATACGAAATTTTAATTTGCGAAATAAATTAGAGGTTTTAGCAGGTAGCCGGGAAGTATGAGAGATAACTACCTATAATGATTTCGAGAGACGTTGTGGTCTAACTTCAGGTCTAACTGCAATATAGTGAGGAACCGGAAATGAGCTATGAGATAAAACCGTGGCGGGAGGGAACTCTCGCTGATAACCTTGCCAGTGCCGGGGTGAGTCGACGAGATTTCGTAAAATATTGCGCTGGTTTGGCAGCTATATTTGCTGTGGGGACTCCCCAGATGGCTCATGCTGCTCCGGCGCAGAAAGCGGCCGAGGAACTGGCCGACAAGCTAGGGGCGATCACCAAGCCTAATGTGGTATGGCTGCAGCTGCAGGAATGTACTGGTTGCATGGAATCAGCTTTGCGCAGTGGGGGAACCACGATAGAGGAAGTGGTTCTGAATCTACTTTCGGTGAACTACAACGAACTGCTGATGGCGGCCGCGGGCGAAGCCGCAGAAAAGGCGCTAGAAGAAGTTAACGCCAAAAAACATATTCTGGTAGTTAACGGCTCTATTCCTACCAAAGATGGCGGTATCTACTGCACTATGGGGGGCAAATCGGCGGAACAGATACTACGGGAATCGGCCGAGAATGCTGACATAATCTTGGCGGTGGGCGCCTGCGCAGTCTACGGTTCAGTGCAAGCCGCGAAACCTAACCCGACCGGTGCCGTAGGCGTAGATGAAATCATCAAAGACAAGCCGGTCGTTAACGTTTCTGGTTGCCCCCCAATTGGGGAAGTAATCACCGCCTCTTTGACCTATATTTTGACTCACGGGAAGACTCCTGAAGTAGATTCCGAAGGCCGTCCTCTCTTTGCCTATGGTCAGCGGATTCACGATTCTTGCCCCCGTCGTCCTCACTTTGATGCGGGACAGTTTGTGCGTACCTTCGACGATGCCGGTGCTCGTGAAGGTTGGTGCTTGTATGACGTGGGGTGTAAAGGACCCTCGACATTCAGCCCCTGCCCTATAATCCAGTGGAATATGAAATCCGGCTGGCCTATTGGTGCCGGTCACCCCTGTATTGGTTGCACCGAACGTGATTTCTTTGATCGCTTTAGTCCCTTCTATCAGGTGCTACCTAACATTCCCGGATTCGGGGTGGAAGCCACCGCCGAGAAGATTGGTCTCGGTCTTACCGGAGCGGTTGCCGCAGGCGTAGCCGTGCACGCGGGGGTAACCGCCGTTAGAGCGGCTGCCGACCGTAAGGCAACTAAGAATTCCCCGATGGCTGCTTTCGGTGATGCTACCGATGTTGATACCGAACCTCCTACTCCGGAGGAAACAAATAGTGCAGAAGTACCTGAGGTAACCAACGAGAAGAACAGCGAGGCTGAGTAATGGCTGAAAAAGTAGTTATCGATCCGCTAACCCGCATTGAGGGGCATCTGCGTATCGAGATGGAAACCGAAGGCGAGCAGATTAAAAAAGCCTGGAGCGTGAGTACCCAGTTTCGCGGATTAGAAACTATCGTCCAGAATCGCGACCCGCGAGACGTATGGGCATTCGTGCAGCGTATTTGCGGGGTTTGTACCTCGGTTCACGCAATTGCCTCCATTACTGCAGTAGAGGACGCGATCGGTTCCAATCCCCCAGAAAATGCGCGTTTGATCCGCGGTCTGGTTCTGGGATCCCAAGAAATTCAAGACCATGTGATCCATTTCTATCACCTGCATGCCCTGGACTTTGTGAATGTTCCCAACGCGGCAAAGGCAGATCCCGCCAAGACCTTGGAGTTTGCGCAATCTATCGGCTCTAAGTGGCGGGGCAATAACCTCAAACGCTTTACCGAGGTAAGGGATACCGTTAAGAAAATCCTAGATTCCGGGCAGCTTTCGGTGTTTACCGGCGGGTATTGGGATCATCCTGATTATCGTCTTCCTCCGGAAGCCGATTTGATGTGCGTTGCTCACTACTTGGATGCCTTGGAATTCCAACGTTCCATGATTCGCATCAATACTGTTTTTGGCGGCAAGAACCCACACCCGAACTTCCTGGTAGGCGGGATGGCTTGTTCTATTGATCCGAAGTCGTCAGAATCGATCAACCAGGTGCAAATGGATCAAGTCAAGACCTGGATTGAAGAGATCAACGAGTTCGTAAACGATTGCTACTATCCAGATGTTTTGGCCTTGGCCGGGGTCTACAAAGATTACTTTGATATCGGTGCTACTCATCCGAATTATTTAGCAGTCGGCCTGGCGGGATCGATTTTTGCAGGCGATCCGAATAAATCGCGGATATCTTCTCCCCATACGGCTATCAAGCCGGGGGTAGTGCTAAACGATGACTTTACTAAGGTCTATTCTTTTGATCCTCACAAGATTGAAGAGTTTATTACTTCTAGCTGGTACGAGTATTCGGTAGGGGACGACAAAGGATTAACTCCCGACAAAGGAGAGACCACGGTAAAGTACACCGGGCCCACGCCTCCCTTTACCTGGCTGGGCGATAACGATAAATATACCTGGTCGAAGGCTCCGCGTTATGACGGTAAACCCATGCAGGTAGGTCCGGTTGCGCGGATGGTTTTGGCTTACGCGCAGGGCTACGAACCGGTTAAGAAACTGCTTGATGAGGCGATCGCTACTTTGGGAATCACTCTACAGCAGATTAACTCTACGATGGGGCGTACCTTCGCTCGGGCTGCAGAAGCTACGATTTCAGCAGCCTTATTGCGTGAGGATTACAACGCGCTGGTAGAGAATATCAAGCAAGGTAATATTGATGTTTTCGATGCCAGCAAGTGGGAGCCTAGTCGTTGGCCGCAAGAAGCACAAGGATATGCTTTTGTGGAAGTCGCCCGGGGGGACTTGTCTCACTGGGTGTCGATCAAAGACGGCAAAGTGGAACGTTATCAAGCGGTTGTTCCCACTACCTGGCTAGCGGGAGGTCGTGATGCCAAAGGTGTTCCTGGACCCTATGAGCAATCCCTTATGGGGACGGGTACTCATCCGCTGGTAGATCCAAAGGCACCGTTGGAACCGATGCGTACCATTCACTCATATGACCCCTGTATGTCTTGCGGGGTACACATTCTAGATCCCGATGGCAACCTCCTGGGCGAGGCGGTGACATCATGAGTGCCCCCAAAGGAACTGCTTCCGTAGAAAAATCGCAGAAATCAGCTAAGAAAGATCTGGCGAAAGCTAATAGAGATCGGCAAATTCAGTTTTTCCCTAAAGACGCTTCCAAGACTCAAGGAATCGAGGTTGGGGGTGGTTTTAGCTGCTCTGATATCTCCCTACGGCGTCTGCTGGTAATGGCGGCGGTATCCCCAGAAGGAAGTACAGATCCGGTAGATGTAGCACTCAAAGAATCTTTGCGCTATCGCTTCCGCCACGGTGCCCCCAACGTGGATATTCCTGCCGCGAACTTCGATCCCGCTATTGATCGACGCTACTCGCTGGCTCGTATCAACGATATGAAGCGCACCAAGACTGGGCAATCTCGTAATACCATTATTGCCCGAGGTGATCTCGAGTCGGTGATGAACGTTGCTAAACCGGAGCGGGCGCTGCGAACTCTCTTAAGGAAAAATGCCCAGATGGCAGGGTCACGTGGCTATCGTTGTCTCGGGGTGGCCACCGCTACCGTGGATGAAAATGGTGACATTAGCCCCTTCACCATGGAGGGATTTGTTAATGTACGTCCTGTCGGTACCGGTCTGCAGGGGGGAGAACTTACCCCCACTAGCGAGGATTGGGTACGGCTTAGTGTTTGGTCTGCTAGCTTGCGTTTCCTGCATTGGTTGAATGTATTCCTGATCGTTATGCTTTCCG
>CAMYAU010000048.1 GCA_947253735.1 uncultured Varibaculum sp.
GAGCCATGGCCGCTACTGCCTCTTTAGTGATTAGCAGCGGCGAGCGGCGACCGGGAATATTCGCAGTGGTGATTACAATGTCATTCGCGGCGGCCTGCTCGGTGTAGAGCTTGGTGGCAGCATCGGCTTGATCCGCGCTCATTTCTTTGGCGTAACCATCATCGGATTTTTCTTGCGCAATCGGGATGGGCACAAAAGTCGCGCCTACCGATTCTGCTTGCTCGGCAGTTTCACTGCGCACATCCGTGGCGCTAACCTGGGCACCCATCGAGTTGGCGGTACCGATAGCAGCGAGGCCGGCTACCCCTACGCCGATCACATAGACCTTGGCGGGCGGAATTTTTCCGGCCGCGGTTACCTGACCGGTAAAGAGGCGGCCGAAACTTTCCGCAGCTTCAATGACCGCGCGATAACCGGAAACGTTGGACATGGAAGAGAGCACATCCATAGATTGTGCCCGAGAAATTCGCGGAACCGTATCCATCGCAAACCCAGTAATACCCCGCTCTACCAGTGCATCTACTGTCTCAGGGTGACGGCCTGGTGCCATCCGGGCTATTAAGAGCGCTCCGGGTTTGACCAAATCCAGGTAGTTGGTGGGGGGTGTATCCAGGACGGTTACGATATCGGCCTGCCAGGCGACCTGAGTGTCCACGATCTCCGCTCCGGCGGCCGAATACTGCTCATCAAGATAGGCGGCTTTTTCTCCCGCCCCCCTCTCGACTAGGACTTGATATCCCAGTTTGATGAGTTTCTTTACCGTATCCGGAGTGGCGGCAACCAAGGTTTGGCCTGGCGTGGGCTCTTTGGGAACTCCAATTCGCACAGTTACTCCTTATAGTTTTGGCTTTTAAAATACCAATATTTATCCACTTATTTTACTAGTGAATAACTTATTTTTAGCGTACTCGGCGGCGGTTACGCGCGCACTCCAAGTCCAGCTAATAAAATGCTACCCGGGGAAAGGGGAAGATAAAAAAACTATTTTTCCGGCGTGGCCTGCTTAGATCCCGATCCTGGTCCTTCTAATCCCAGGCGTTCCCGATCTGGTTGCTCTAACAATTCGCCGCGACGAATAGTTAAATCCTTAGGGGCACTAATTCCCAGTCTCACCGAGTCCTTATGTGACTCCACCACCGTAATCACGACCTGATCCCCGATCACGATCTCTTCTCCGCGTCTGCGGGTTAGTACTAGCATCCTTGCCTGCCTCCTAGATAGTGATTAAAAATTATTATCGGAATCTGGAGGAATCTCCCCGTCAACAGATTCCAGGATATCTTCTGGGATATCTAAATCTTCGCTTTCCCCTTCACGGGACTGTTCCCTAATCGCTGCTTCTGAACGGGCTAGCTGATCAGCCAATTTATCCGGGGCTTCATCTTTGCCTATCCAAGAGGGCAGCCCCGAGTCTAAGTGAGGAGTCTTTTCCTGTTCCGAGGGCGCGACAGTATTTTCCGGATTCTGTTGCCACCTTTGGGCACGCTGACGCAGTACCTGGGAGTAAGAGACCCGCTTTGCCCCGCGTACCCGGTGTAATAACACGTCTAAGTCGCGATTTATCTGGTCATTTTCCCATCGGGCTTTTTCGGCAAGGAGAGCGCGAGTATCAGCGAGCAGAGCTTCCAGCTCGTGATCACTAGGCACCTGCCGCTCCCGATAGGTCATTGCGTTACCTCCTGTTACTTACTCTCGATTGCAATTGTAGATTAAGCCCGCAAACTGTGAAGAAGAACTGTTCTAAAAGCCAGACTTTGGTTTTACGGGACACCAAAAAATTCTGGTTTCTTCCCCGATGGTGACTAGTAATCAGTCTCTAGAAACCGCCACTAAAGATACTGGTCTTAATAAACAGGAATTGTAGGCGCGATTTCAGCGCCAGCTAGCGAATATTATTGCTTGGATCAGGTAGCAACTCTAAACTTAAGGTCACTGGTAGCTTTATATTAGAAGTTTACGTAACTGTTTGCTAAGAGAGTCGGGAGAAAAATGTCGTCCCCACATTATCCCTATCCGCCCAGCAATCTACCGCAGGGAAATCCGCAGCCCGGATTATCTCCCGCTGCTTACCCCTTACCTGGCAATAATGGATTTAATAGCCAATACCCCTATCCCCCGGCGGGATACCCGGGAGGCATGCCCGCCCCCCAAACCGGAACCGACCTTTCTTGGCTACTAAACAGCGTGAAACGAAACCGGATTTGGTTTATCCCCTTCGCCCTGTTCTTTATTTTGGTGGGATACATCGTAATTGCGGTCTCAAAGCTGGATTCATCTGCAGCGGCGGGTACCGGTTTATTGTTCTTAACTCTAGGGCAAGCCCTGCTAGTTGCTTTCATCCTGGCTACCGCTAAGCAAGTTGGCGGGTTTACCTACGCCACAGCTTGGGTGGCCAGTGGGGTAATCACCGGAGGATGGGTTTGCGTGCTGATAAATATGGTGCTCGGAATTTCCCAAAACGGATCGTATTTCCCCACGACCCTCCTAATTTTCTCCGTGTTATTCGTCTTGATACTTATCGGGGGAATTATTACCGGATCAGTACTGGCTAGTAAACCCAGTGAGCCTATTTCCCCGGCACCAGCGCTTCTAATCAGCCTGTTCTTATTATTGGCCGCCACCACTACTCCGGTGATTCACGCGGTGGGCATGATTTTATTAATCGCGGCTGCCGCCTGCGCGGTAATTAAGCCGCGTCCGGCCTACTTCGTAGTTCTGGGAGTAAGCGGGACTTTGGGGCTGGCAAATTTCATTATTGGTTTGGCCTCCCCCGCTGCCGCTTGTTTCTTGGGACTAAACGGGGATTACCACGGAATTAGTCTGTATGGAACTCTATTTAGCAATGAAGGACAACTAGAAAAGGTTGGTTGGATTTATTGGATTATCGGCGGTCTAACTTGGGTGTTTTCCGCGGTAGTCCTAGCAGCTTGCATCTTGGCTATCTACCAGACCATTGCGAAAAAACCAGTCACTGACTTAACCGCAGCCTTTAGGAACCAGTCGCAGTTTAATCAGTACCCGGGCTACTACCAGCCGGGACAATACCCTGTCTACCCCTACCCTCCACAGTCTTACTACGGGGAACCAGTACCACCGGCAGGTCAAAGCGGACAACCTCAGCCTTACCCGCAGTTCCCGGCGCCGCCAACGCAGTCATTTATGCCCCCTAACTCGGCTCCTACTTCGCAGCCACCACTAAATCACTAAGGCATTGGAAGGGGTCTATGCTCCCATACTCAACTGCCAACTTCCCTATTCAGCCCCTAATGGAGCATTCCTTTATGGCGCTGGTAGGTGCGGCCGCCCTGATAGTGGTGGCCACGCTGCTAGTGGTATGGACCGTGGTTTTTTATCAAAGTGCCTCCCGCTCCCCGATCCTGACTTTTAGTGCGCGTCGCCACGAGAATTTATACCGCCTACTGGTTGCTTACCGTCAGCGGCTGGCTTCCCTAGGGGCTGATCCCCGATACGCGGCTTTAGATACTAGCGCTCGCCGAGTCGTCCTCGGCAAAATCTTAAGAAATCTAAGCGAACAGTATTACCGCACCGCCGGTTGGGGTAACTATCACCCGCAACAGCTGGTAGCCACGGACTGGCCAGAACTGGCTACCCTGATTTCGACGCTGTCTCATCCCGAACAATTCCTCGGACAAACTCCTAGGGGAGGACGCGCCCAGGTTTCTCCTAGCGACACTGCCACGCTAACGGCCGCGCTCTCCCAGATTAGCTATCGCAGCCAACTCCACGCCCACGCTCTAAATACCCGCCAGGATCTGGTAATCAAACCTCCTCGCAGATCCCGGTTTTGGATAGTGCCCGTAACCTTAACCGTGCTCTGTCTGCTAGTTATTTCCGGGCTGCAAACCCAAAGTTGGCTACTAGAACAACAGGCAGTCCGCGCAGACCGGCAGGGGGATCCTTCCTTGGCGCAAGATCTGCGTCTACGCCAAGCCGACTCCCGCCTACTAGCCGATCGGTGGCTGGTGAACTACAACCTGGGAACCACCTATCTAAACGCCGGCGACCTGCAAAATGCTAACAAATATTTATCTAGGGCTAGTAAGAAAATGCCGTTCGTTCTGGAAGCAAAAATGACTGACCCCCAGGCCGTATTGGCTGGCTGCCAGGTGAACTACAACCTAGCGTTAGTGACGATAAAAACCAGTGAGGAACCCGAATCCACTGATGTTTTAGTCCAGGCTGCTCAGCAGCTGGTTTACTGCAATCAGGAAGCTTTAAAAACTCGCCAAAAATACTGGAAACTGGAGAGAGGTACTCCCGCTACTAGTAAGGTTTCTGCCAGCTTGAAGCGGGTAGCAAAAGATAGTGATTCCCTAATAGAGCAGATCAAAAAACGGGGAGGTAGCAATTTTCGGATGCCTTCCGCTTCCTGGTTTGAGGATTTTGGTTCCTAAAATCCTCGCTCTATCCCCACTTCCCGCAGCTTGCTACCGATAATTGTCACCTAGATTATTACTTTCCCCCAACTATCAAAGTATTAATTACCCAGTTAAACCGGCACGGGGCCAGCAGTTCCGCAGTTACCCTGCGTCCGATTTAAAATCTTTACCTGATTTGGCTGCACGCTGACGCCAGAAACAGCACAATTGAAAATATGAAACGGATGAAGCGCTTTTGGTGGGGAAAACACCCGGGCTTCATCGTGACTATCTGGTTGCTAACCGTAACTCTCGCCATCGTCGCAGTATTTTCGGGTCTAGGGGGAAAACCACTATTTGAAAGGTTAATTACCCCCCAGCCGGCCAGCCCCGCTTCGGAATCAGCCGTGGGTAAGAAACTGTATGAGCAAGGCCACGGCGATACCTATCCGGTAACGGCAGTAGTTGAAATACCGGATTTAGAAAAACATGCTGATCAGATTGCAAAAATGCTGCGCCCGCTACACGCGGATCTGTTGCAGGTAAGTAAGGTAAAACAGATCGCAGATCCCTTTATCGCCTTTGACCCCCAGCTCCCCGCCGGGAAAAAAGCTCAAGAACAAATCGACCGGGCATTAGCGCAGGCATTAGCGCAGGGAAGAACCCAGGCCGAGCAAGTCGCTAGAGCTAAAGGCGCTAGTGGCCAGCAACTAGAAAAAGCAAAACAGCGTGCCGAAAGGGAGGTTAAAAAAGCTTTCAACAGTCAGCTACCCCCGGCTTGGAAAACTATCCAGTCCAGTGAACTCCAGCAGATGATTGCCGAGGACGGGAAAACTTTCCTAATCAACGTGCAGCTAGCTGCCAGTGGCTATGACCAGGTTGACCCAGATGCTCGCGACCAGGTAGCCCGGATTTTAGAGGCAATACCTGATTATTTTTCCGGTTCTAACGTTACTGCCACCGTTAATGTAGTCGATAACATCGGTTTGCAAAATGCTGCCAATGGGCAAGTCAAAGCCGATATGTTACGCGGGGAAGGAATTTCGATTCCAATTTCTCTGCTGATCATGACCATAGTTTTCGGGGGAATGTTAGCTGCCTTGCTGCCGCTAATGGGAGCCGGGGCTGCCATTGGAATCACCTTAATGCTGATCCTGGCACTGACTTATCTGATCACTGTGGAATCATTCGTAGTCAATATTGTTTCTTTCCTCGGGCTGGGACTATCGATTGACTACGGATTACTAATCGTGTCTCGTTACCGTCATGAACTGCATAAACGTGGTATTCACGGCCAGGAAGATACCTTTATTTTTTACCCTCGCGTGCTGCAATTATTAGTTGCTTCGCGCCGCGAAGGCGATAGGAAAATCGGTATCGCCACTCGGAAAGATTACCGCACCCAACTCCTGCGTGCCCGCAAACCCTATCTTCAGGCTCTAGATAAAACTATGGACACTGCCGGAGCCACGGTTTTCTTTTCGGCTCTAATTGTCTCCCTCGCGATCTTGGGGCTATGTATCTTCCCGCTACCATTACTGCGTCTGATGGGCATCGGCGGAGTGTTAGTAACCATGCTGGCGATGATTTCTAATATGACGTTTTTGCCTGCCCTGATGATGCTGTTCGGACCGAGCCTGGCTTCTCCCTCCAAGTTTTCCCACTGGATGAACTGGATACGCCGCCATTTACTGCGCCGCTCCCGCGAGCGCTCCGAAGACGATCCCTCTCCCGTTTTTCGCGCCGTATCAACTTTCGTTACCCGCCGTCCCTGGCCAGTGCTAGTAGTGGTGACCCTAGTGTTAGTGGTGATGTCCCTTCCGCTCTACCAGATGCAAATGCGTTCCTCCGCGGTAGAATCGATGCCGCGGTCAATCCCGCAAATCGGGGCATTATGGGATATGTGGGAACGCTTCCCCGACTCGGCAAACCCACAAATCCGTTTGGTAGCCAAAACCACCCCGCAAAAGTTGCAAACTTGGGCAGAAGAAGAAGTGGAACCACTATCCCATGTGAAACGAATTCGGCCCGCCGAAGACCTGAAAATCGATGGCCAACAATACGCGGCTCTGGATGTTTACACGAAAGAAAAAGATGCCTTCGCCGCGCAAGTGAAACAAGAAATGCAAGAGGTACGCCAGTTACCTGCCCCCTTTAAAATTTGGGTGACCGGAGAAGCTGCACTACAAACCGATTTCCAAGACACCCTTTATGAATACGCTCCCTACGTATTTGCGGTAGTCGCCCTCACTACCTATTTAATGTTGTTCCTGATGACCGGGGCGTTGCTGCTACCACTGCAAGCCTTGGTATTAAACATGGTGTCGTTAATGTCTTCCTTAGGGGTAGCCGTATGGGTTTTCCAATATGGTCATGGAGAGAAGCTGCTAGGTTTCACTTCCTTGGGCGCAGTGGAATCTTATGTAGTGGCGATCGTATTTTGCTTCGGTTTTGGCTTATCAATGGATTATGAAATGTTCCTAGTTTCTAGGGTGAAAGAAATCTGGGATGAAACCGCAGATAACAAACGTGCGGTGCGGGAGGGACTTACCCATTCGGCCTCAACTATTACTTCCGCTGCACTAATTCTGTTAGTAGTGTTCCTTGGTTTTACCACCGGAGGCATCCAAGCCATTAAACAGATTGGATTTACTTTAGCGGTGGCGGTAGCCCTGGACGCTACTTTAGTACGCATGGGACTAGTACCCGCCATTATGGCAATCTGCGGAAAAGCTAATTGGTGGGCTCCCAAATGGCTGCGGTCTTTCCACTCCCGGCTGCCCCTTCCTGGACACTAGGGCGGTTCCAGGACGAACAGGCGACGCTACCAGAAAATTTACTCGCGGGCGGGATTACCAAACTTAGACAAACGCCCGAGGAAGGTTAAGGGAATGGTTGCGGTCGGACCGTTACGGTGTTTAGCGATAATCACATCTGCCTCCCCGGGACGATCTTCCTGATTGTAAACTTCCGGGCGATTCAGCAGCATTACCACATCCGCATCCTGTTCCAATGAACCAGATTCTCGTAGGTCAGCAAGCATTGGTTTATGTTCGATTCGTTGTTCGGGTCCCCGGTTTAGCTGGGCGACTGCCACCACCGGGATTTCTAGTTCTTTAGCTAGCAGTTTTAAAGAGCGAGAAAACTCCGCTACTTCTTGTTGCCGGGACTCTACCCGTTTACCGGAACTCATCAACTGGAGGTAGTCCACCACTACCAATTTCAAGTCATTTTGCTGCTTCAGCCGTCGACATTTTGAACGTATCTCCGGCATGGTCATATTCGGAGAATCATCTATATACAGCGGAGCCTGGGAACAGCGGGATAGCACCTGGGCTATTTTTGTCCAATCCGCGTCCTCTAAATCTCCCGCGCTGAGCCGCGACATAGACACCCCGGATTCCGCGGAAATCATGCGCCGCGAAATCTCCGTTCCGTCCATTTCTAGACTGAAAATCACGGAAGTAAGGTCGTGATGGATCGCCGCGTTTCTACAAAAATCCAGTGCCAAGGTAGATTTACCCATTGCCGGGCGCGCGGCCACAATCACCAATTGCCCCGGATGCAGACCATGAGTGAGGTTATCTAACTGATAAAAACCGGTAGGAACCCCCGAAGACATACCCCCATTTTTTTGCAGTTCTTGCAGCTCGGTTACGGTTTCATCTAAAAATTCGGTGATGGGGCGGTAGTCTTCGCTATCGCCGCGTTCACTGACTGCATAGATTTCACTTTGCGCCTGGTTGATCAGTTCATCTACGTCGCCGCCATCATCGGCGTAACCCAGTTGTACCACCCGGGTACCCGCTTGCACCAGGGAACGCAGCTGCGCCCGCTCGCGCACGATCCGGGCATAATATCCCGCGTTTGCGGCGGTAGGAACCCCGGAGATTAATTGATGTAAATAGGGGGCGCCCCCGATTCTCTCCAGATCACCGCGGCGTTTTAGTTGCCCAGCTACGGTAACCGCATCTACGGGTTCGCCGCGCCCAAATAGATCCAGTACTACTTCGTGGATGGTTTGATGCACCGGGCGATAGTAGTCTTCTCCCCTGATCGTCATGGTGACATCCGCAATCGCATCTTTGGAGAGCATCATCGCTCCCAATACGGATTGTTCAGCAGCAATATCTTGCGGAGGCGTACGATCAAAATCTGCCATCACAACCTCCTAGAAAGAATTTTAAGCCCTTTGATTGTGCCACATTCCGGCGGTAGAACCAGAAAACCTGTTGTTGAAAACTCGCTAATTTTGGTGCAGACAGTGTTAATAACCTGTGGAAATATCAGGAAATATGTGGGTATTTAATGACGCCAAGTTTATAAACCAGTTACAAACTGGGAAACTACTAACAGAGTTATTCACAGATTGTGTATAGAAAATAGGGGAAGATTCGTGGAAAAGCCTAAACAAACTAGTCTTAACCGTAAGATTTTGGCTCTGGCTTTACCCGCCCTCGGATCCCTAATCGCCGAACCGCTTCTAACCATGGCTGACTCCATTTTGGTTGGACATGTAGGAACCCCAGATTTAGCAGGATTAGCTATCGGCTCCACCGTACTTACCCTGGTTGTGGGAATCTGCGTATTTCTCGCTTACACCACTACAGCGGTTACGGGCAGAGCCATTGGAGCTGGTAAACGCGCTGAAGGTCTCCGACTAGGTATTCAGGGAATGTGGTTGGGAGCGCTGGTCGGGGCAGCACTGGCGGTAGTGTTGATAGTTTTCGCTCCCCAAATTATTGGCTTTTTCGAAGCTGAGCCGCAAGTGGCGAGTTTGGCACGCCGCTACTTGACGGTATCGGCCCCCGGACTCATCGCCATGCTATCCGTTTTAGCTGCTAACGGGGTATTGCGGGGACTATTAGATACCCGCACTCCCCTCCTGGTTACCACCAGCGCAGCAATCCTCAACGTACCGGTATCCGCATTCTTAATTTTCGGCTGCTCTTTCGGGGTGGCAGGTGCCGGCGCTGGCACCGCAATTTGTCAGTTCTTTATGGCTATGTGGCTGTGGATAGTGGTGATTAAGAAACTGCGCGCCGAAGGAGTATCAGCGCGCCCTGATCTAAAACTAATCTTCCGTTCCGGGCTGCACGGATTGCCCTTAGTTCTCCGCTCCTTGTTCCTACAGGCTGCCATCGTAGTCACCACTTGGCAGGCGGCTCGTTTAGGGGCAGTAACTTTGGCGGGCTATCAGATTCTAAAAACCCTATGGACGCTCGCAGCATTCGGATTAGATGCTTTAGCGATCGCCGCTCAGGCGCTCCTTGCCAACGCCCTGGGGGAGGGTGACAAACGAAAAATTCGGGTTCAAATCTCCCAGTTAAATCGCTGGGCGCTAGTGTCTGGCACCCTGATTGGTCTGGTATTTGCGGCCACCTCTAGCTTTTCGCCGCACCTTTTTACCAGTGATCCCCAGGTGATCGCAGTTAGTGTCCCCGCCATCATCGTGGTGGGTCTTATGCAACCGGTGGCAGCCTTAACTTACATCTACGATGGTTACTTGATCGGCGCTGATGATACTAAATACCTGGCAAAAGCGATGACAATAGTATTTATCACCTATCTTCCAGCAATTTTACTAGCTGGCTTGCTACCGGCAGGAGCTATAGCTTTAGCCGGGTTATGGGCTATCTACGGGGTGGTTTTCATCGGTGGGAGGGCGCTCTCGCTTTGGCTGCGCATCCGCACCGATGCTTGGCTCTAGCTGCGATTAATATAATTCCCTTTACTGCTGACAGCTGTCTAGTTTATTTATAGAAAAAGTAGGGTGAGCGGGGTCTTAACCTCGCTCACCCTACTTTTTTATTAGCTAAGCGCTGCCTAGTAGGGATTTACCTACTTGCCGCCCTCAACGTTGACAAACAGTTTGGCGCTAATATCTTCATGCAAATTGATTTGAATCTGATATTTTCCAACCGCTTTAATCGGTTTTTCGATAATAACTTTGCGCCGGTCAATAGTTTGCCCGATCTGTTCTTTCACCGCTGCTACCACGTCTTGGGTAGATACGGCTCCAAAGAGGCGACCAGAATGGCCCGCCCGCTTGGAAACAACCACGGTATTGTGGGCTTCAATAGCATCCCGTACTGCCCGGGCGTCCTCAACATTAGAGATTTCCCGGCGTCGGCGCGCCCGAATCATTTCGTCGATCTGCTTTTGGGCTCCCTTAGTCCAAGGGTGCGCCATTTTCCGCGGTACCAGGTAGTTGCGGGCATATCCGCGAGCTACGGTTACTACGTCACCGGAAGAACCCAGCCCCGGTACATCCATATTCAAAATAATTTTGGCTGTTGCCATGACTAGACCCTCCTATCAGCGACCAGAACTTGTGTAGGGAAGCAACGCCATTTCGCGGGCATTCTTAACTGCTTTAGCGATGGCGCGCTGTTGCTGAACGCTAACTCCGGTAACCCGGCGCGAACGAATCTTTCCACGATCGGAAATAAACTTCCGCAAGAACGGGGTGTCTTTATAGTCGATTTTTTCAACCGGCAAATTACGTAGCGGATTAGCCTTTTTCTTTATCGGCTTCGCGCGAAGAACTTTCTTCGCCATATTTACTCCTTAATGGTGTGACCCTAAGGTCTTATCCTGAAACTTTAGAACGGCGGTTCGTTGTCACCGTCATTATCGCTGGTGGCAGGAGCAGCCCAGGGATTATCATCCGCGGACGGTTGCGCCG
>CAMYAU010000049.1 GCA_947253735.1 uncultured Varibaculum sp.
AAGAGACGGTCCCTGCGCGGGTGCTCCCGCTTGTCCGTGCGGGGCATTGGGTGGGTAGGGCGGGTAGGACGGATTCGGGACGTAACCATATTGTGGCGGGTATCCACCTTTAGTTGGCGCGCCTGAAATAGGCGATTGAGTAGTACCCGGTACGGGTGGTTGCCCGTTCGGTTTGTGGGGAGTGCCTGGTACGTTTGGGGATCCAGGGAATGGGGACTGTGCGGGTTGTCCAGAGTTACAGTACATGTAAGGAGACAGTGGGTAGGTGCCGGATCCGGCCGGGTAGGGAGGTAGGTGCTGCTGCTTTTTCTTACGATTGCTCCTGACAATCAGCAGCACAATCACTGCCACAATAATCAGTGCCGCCGGGATAGTAATTCCAAGGATTAGCCCCAACTTTGAGCCATAGCGGTCAGCGGTAAAAGTAAGATATCCGTCATTCCTTTCTAATTTGTCCCGTTCCGTGGATGTTAGCGGCTTATCTAAGCTCCAAGTGCTACCGGAGATTTTTCCAATATTGGGAGTTACGCTTTTAATTTTTCCCGGAAACGTGTACCGAATAATCCCGAGATTTTCTCGCTTTGCTATTTTGTCTAAATCGCTAGACTGCCCTGAAAATGGAATGTAGTCTTTGAACTCAAGTTCATCTTCATTTTTTATTTTAAGAGCAGGCTCAGAAGTAGTCTTCTTTAATAATTTCTCATCGAACTTACGGCTTATGTCGAGAAAAAATAAAGAACCTCGAAATCTGCAATTATCTACCTTTTGGTTAATTATTCCCGAAGCTCTTTTACTTTCTTGTTCGTATTCTTTAAGGGATTGCTGCTGCTTTGATTTTAGTTTTTCGCATATTTTATTGGAGTCTTCAGTTTCGTATTCCTTGGAAAGTTCTTTTTTCTCACCTACATAGTAAGAATTTTGAAAGCTGAGGTCTGCGGAAATGGAAAAATCATAGAGGTATTGATCCGCGGCGTGGGCGGGGGTAGCGGGCAGTACGGTAAACGAAGCTGCCAGCAGTCCCGCCAGCAGACCGCCTGTCAGCAGGTGCGGAAGTCTTTGGGCAAGTAGTGCACGTTTCATGGGAACCTCTCTATTAGTCCAGCAGCTGGCCTCGATAGTGTTTACCCTGATTATATTCTCTTACTCCTATCCAAATTAGGGTTACGAGATAGCTGCGGGATACTGCGCCTATTGCCCTCCAAAAACCCCGCGGGAAGTCCCTCACAATAACTCGCCCTCGGAACGCCGCTCGCTACTCTAAAAGCGCTAGCCCCTAAACTAGAGGGGTGGCACTTAAGACGAAATCGGACTACACCGCCCGGCACTTGTCGGTACTAGAAGGACTAGACGCAGTTCGCAAGCGTCCCGGCATGTATATCGGTTCCACCGATCACCGTGGGCTGATGCATTGCCTGTGGGAAATCATTGACAACTCGGTCGATGAAGCCCTCGAAGGGTACTGTGACCGGATCGAGGTCACTATCGGTGACGATCATTCGGTATCAGTGTCCGATAACGGCCGCGGCATCCCCGTAGATGAAGTCCCCGGGGTGGGACTATCCGGGGTGGAGGTCGTCTACACCAAACTGCACGCGGGCGGAAAGTTCGGTACCGGCTCCTATGGAGCTGCGGGTGGCCTGCACGGGGTGGGAGCCTCGGTAGTAAACGCCCTCTCAGCTCGCCTAGATGTGCAGGTAGATCGGGGTGGGAAGACTTATCAAATGTCTTTCCTGCGCGGAGAACCCGGAGAGTTCGACGACACCAAATCCCGCACCCCTACCTCGCCATTTAAACCTTTTACGAAAGAATCCAAACTGAAAGTAGTAGGGAAAGCCCCCCAGAAGAAAACCGGAACTCGGGTGCGTTTTTGGGCAGATTTCCAAATCTTCCCCAAAACTGCTTCCACCGGATTCTCTTGGGAACACCTATTAGAACGTGCGCGTCAAACTGCTTTCTTGGTGCCAGGACTGACCATCATTTGCCGCGACGAGCGCCCGGAAGAACCCCTAGAGGCCTCTTTTAAAGCCGAGGGCGGAACCGAAGACTTTGTAGATTTTCTTGCCCCCGATCAAGCAATCGTAGACACCTGGTGTATCCGTGACCAGCGCACCTACAGCGAAACCGTACAACAGTTAGACCAGAAAACTGGACATTTACGTCCCGTCGACGTCGAACGTACCTGCGATATTGATATTGCGCTACGCTGGGGCAACGGCTATGACACCGTGGAACGTTCCTTCGTGAACATCGTGGCCACCCCGATGGGAGGAACCCACATTATGGGGTTTGAAAACGCCCTGGTGCGCGTGCTGCGCAGCCAGATTGATAAAAACAAGAAATCGAAACGCCTAAAACTCAGCCAGAAAGAATCGAAGATCCGAATCGAAAAAGAGGATGTGATGGCGGGGCTGACCGCGGTGGTGACCGTGCGGCTGCCCGAACCTCAGTTCGAGGGGCAGACCAAGGAGGTCTTAGGTACTCCCCAAGTGCGCCAGGCTGTCTCCAGTGCCGTCACCCAGTGGCTAGAAAAGAAGTTCTCTTCCTCTAAACGTGACGATAAACAGCAAGTATTTTCCCTGATGGAAAAGGTAGTAGGGGAGATGCGGGCGCGAGTGAGTGCGCGGCATCAAAAAGAGATTTCCCGGCGTAAAAATGCGCTCGAAACTTCCTCTCTGCCAGCAAAACTCGCTGATTGTCGCTCCAATAAGGTTGAGGATTGCGAACTATTTATCGTGGAGGGTGATTCGGCGCTAGGTACCGCTAAACAGGCACGCTCCGCTGATTTTCAAGCGCTACTGCCGATTCGCGGAAAAATCCTCAACACCCAAAAAGCCTCGACCTCAGATATGCTGTCTAACGCCGAATGCGCGGCGATTATCCAGGTGATAGGGGCCGGCTCGGGGCGCAGCTTCGACCTGGACTCTGCCAGGTACGGCAAAGTCATTATGATGACCGACGCCGATGTGGACGGTGCTCATATTCGCACGCTGCTGCTCACCCTCTTCTTCCGCTATATGCGTCCCTTGATAGCTGCCGGGAGGGTCTATGCGGCAGTACCCCCCTTGCATCGGATTGAAATCCCCGCTCAAGGGCGGAAAAAGAAAGAAATTATTTATACCTATTCCGAGGACGAGTTACATCAGCGTCTGCGTGCCCTCGCCAAGAGTGGCCGTAAATATAAAGAACCCATCCAGCGTTATAAAGGTCTGGGCGAGATGGATGCCTCCCAGTTGGCAGAAACCACGATGCAGCGCGGCAAACGCACTTTGCGGCAAATCACTTTTGCCGATGAAGCTGCCTTGCAGCAAGCCGAAAATATTTTCGAGCTGCTCATGGGATCGACGGTGGCTCCCCGCCGTGAGTTTATCGTAGCGGGAGCAGATCAACTTGCAGCTGAACAAATAGATGCGTAACGGTTTCGGTTTGCCGCTTGCGCCCCGTTAGGATGAAGATATGTCAACTCTGCGCGAAAGGTTAGGGAGCCTACCAGCCGCCCCGGTACCCCCGGTACACCTGGGGCTATATTGGCGTGCATCGCGCGAAACGGACTCTTGGAAAATCCGGGAATTGATTCACCTTACCGAGCAGCATTCCCATCCGGCACGTCCTACTTCCGAGGATGAAATTACCCGCTTAACCCAGGCGCTTAGCCATCCGGAACTGCAAGACTGCTTGATCGGACTGGATTCACGCGGCAACCTGGCAGCTTTCGGATCGGTCACCCTGCAGCCAGATGAAAAAAACTATGCCCGCGCGGACCTGTTCGCAGTTACTGCTGAGCATTGGCGAGGACGCGGAATCGGTCGTGCCCTGCTGGCTTGGCAAGACGTGCGGGCCCGGGAACTGATGCTGGGGTACTACGGGCAGGACTATGAACGTCCCGCGCAAATCCGAAACGTGGTAGATGAGCGCGCCGGAGATCGCCGGATGCTGTATGCAGCTGCCGGTTTCTCTGCTCAACGCACTATCAAAGTTTTTTCTCACCGCTTAGATCCCGCTGTTCTTACCACCTTAGAAGGAAAATTTCCCACTAAAGATATGCGGATAGTTTCCGCCCGGCGGCTCTCTCCTGACCAATGGGAAGAAATAAAAGCCTTACACGAAGCGAATTCTGCGCGGCTCTACGCCGCTAAAGGGGATGCTTCCCGCTGGTGGGGACGGGTAGTAGCTAACCTGGCTCCCGACCTTTCCTTCGCTGCTATCTCGATGAGTTCAGGACGGGTACTAGCCTATTGCCTAGTGGTTTACCGGAATCTCTGTCAAAGTAGCTGTCTAGAATCTGAGGGTGCCTCCGAACAAATTATTCCGGCGGTAGCAGTAGATATTTTTGGTGATGACCGGCAAAACGCCGATAGCCATGGCGCGGATTTTGCAGTGCTAAAGCAAACCCTGTCCCAGGTGCTGTTCGCCTGCGCGTCCTCGGGGTATGAACAAGTATTCGCCGAAGATAACTATCCCCAACTTGGGGACCTCTCCCGGGTATGCAGCGATTGTGGTTTTCAGTTGGCGGGGGCGCGCATGATCTACACGGTGGAGCTGTAATGGGTTTATCGGAATGGTCATTGCCGGCAGAAAGCGAAAAATTTTCTTGGCGTAAACTCGGTCCCGATAACGTGGCAGAAATGGGGAGCTTGATCCACCGGATCGAAGAGTTTGATAATCCTCCCTTCCGGACTGCTATTTCTGAGATAGAAGAATTTTTTGCGGCACCCTCTAGCTGGCGTACTATCGGGGCTTTCGGCTCGGAAAATAACCTAGTTGCCTATGCGCAGGTACGTCCGCGGCTACTATTAAACGAAGTGGTTTGTGAGGGCGGGGTAGATCCGCGTTATCGCGGTCAAGGACTAGGGCGGGCCTCTATCTCTTGGCAACGGGATCAAGCCCGGTCCCTGTTAAATCACTCCCGGCCGGGGCGGGCAGTATTTTACGTGGAAGATATTGACCCGGAACTGTCGCAGCTGCTGGTAGAAGCCGGTTATTCGCAAACTGATTCTTTTGTGGATGTGTCGCGAGACTTATCTGCTCCGATCGCTGTCCCCAACCTTTCCTATCCTTTCCAGATTGTTGCCTGGGATAAGGAACTAGATGATCTGTTACGGAAAGCTCTCAACCAGATTTTGGAAGAACGAAAACCGGGTTCGGGATACAGCTCAGAGGATTGGACGACCCGCCGGGGAGCATTTACCCCGGAATGTTCCTTTGTTGCTTTAGACAAAACCACTGACCGTTCCCAGATCGCTGGTTTTGCGCTTTCTTCTATTTACCGCCAAGATTGGACCGCGGTAGGCAACCGTCAAGGATATATTGATTTGCTGGGACTTCTTCCCGGCTGGGAAAATGCAGCTATTTTGAAATCACTGATCGCAGTGGTTCTAATGGCTTTTAAAAAGCAGGGATTCGCAACTGCTGGAGCACTGCTTCCCGAGGGTGCCGATCCTCTCACACGGCATCTTTTTCTCGAGGCCGGGTTTAAAGTTATCGGTACCTCCACCCAGTACGCGATCGAGACTCCCGCCTTGAAGCAGCCTGCCGGCTCCAGCAGCTAATTGCCGGCTTTCCGGATATTAGCTACCTGAAAGTAGCGCCTTAAAGCTATCCCAAGAAGTAGATTTGACGCTTCAAAGCGCTCCCCGAAGCATCTCGTTTATCGGTTTCTTCAGGTAAAGATAGGGGAGAACCATCTTTGTTGAGGGCGCGCGGTGGGGTGTTAGTAACCGCCGCTAAGGTTAAGCGGCTCTCGCCCTTTAGGAAACGCTGACAACGCACTCCTTGCCCCGCACGTCCCTTTTGTGGGTATTGCGGCAAAGGAGTGACCTTCGCACTGGTTTGCCCACTGCCAGGCCGCGAAGCGGAGATTCCCGCTACCGTTACCACCAGGGAAGATTCCAGGTCCTCTGCGGTAACCAAGGCGGCGGCGATTACTTGGTCGCCTTCTGCCAGTTTCATCCCGCAAATACCCTGACCAGTGCGCCCTTGAGGACGTACTTTATCCGCTGGGGTGCGCAGCAGTTGGGCACCGGCAGAAATCAGCACGAAAGTAGCGTTATCGCTGCCGCTGCCGGCGGAAACCACCTGATCGTCAGAGTCCAAGGTGATTATCGGATAAGAATCTTGGGTTGCGAGCACCTGGGGGCGAATCCGTTTAATAACACCGCTAGTGGTGGCAACCCACCAAATCGGGCCGTCCTCATCCAAAGGAACTAGCCCCACTACTTCCTCTCCATCCTCTAAATTCAGTAGTCGAGAGACCGGCGGAGTACCCCGCAGTGATGGGACTGTCGCTGACCGCACCAAAGCCGGTACTTCCAGGGCAGTAAGTTTATATAAAGTGCCATGGGAGGTAATAGCTCCCACCTGACCGCGGGAAGTAGTGAGAGCAGTAGAAACAATCGCGTCCCAAGGTTCTCGTCCCTCATCAGTAGATAAAGCTTCATGCCCGGGGAAGCGGGCCACCAGGCCACCGGCCCCTAAAACTACGGTTGCCGGTTCATCTGGGATTTCCAAGGGAGTGTCTTGGTCTGCCGTTAACTCGGCCGTACCCTCTTCTGCCAGCAATACCGTCCGCCGGGGATCGGAGCGATTTTGGGCTACCTCCCGTAGCTCGCTCGCCACCAGTTCTTTCCGTTTGTCTTGGGAGGCAATTAGGGCTTCCAATTCGGCGATTTCTGCGGTTAACCGGTCACGTTCCGCCTCTAATTCCAGACGAGAAAACTTAGTTAACCGGCGCAGCTGTAAGGATAAGATATGTTCAGACTGCACATCGTCTAAATCGAAAGCCTCCATTAAGCGGGCTTTTGCCTGGGTGGCATCCTCGGAGGCGCGAATAATCTGAATAACGTCATCAATATCGAGAACCGCGATCAGCAAGCCGCGCACCAAATGCAAGCGTTCTTGCCGTTTGCGTAGGCGGTACTGGCTGCGACGCATCACGATCTCCATACGGTGATCGAGGAACACCTGCAGCATTTCTTTTAGTCCCAGAGTGCGCGGCTGGCCGTCAACCAACGCCACCGCATTAATCCCGAAAGAATCCTCCATGGGAGTGTGTTTGAACAAGGAAGCGCGCACTGCCTCGGGGTTAAACCCGGCTTTAACTTCGATTACCAGGCGCAGGTCATGTTCGCGGTCAGTGAGGTTTGTAACCGCTGATATTCCCTTCAAACGGCCTTTTTGTACCCCGTCTTTGATTTTTTCGATCACTTTTTCCGGGCCCACCATATAGGGTAGCTCGGTAACCACAATCCCCATCTTCCGGGCGCTAACCCGCTCAATCGAAGTCTTAGCGCGAGTCCGGAAAATCCCCCTGCCAGTTTCATAGGCCTGGCGGATCCCATCCAGCCCCACAATAATGCCCCCGCCTGGCAGATCAGGACCGGGAATAAAACGCATTAAATCTTCGGTGGTAGCCTCCGGGTTTTCTAGCAGATGAATCGCGCCCGCCACGGTTTCCCCCAGATTATGTGGGGCGATATAGGTGGCCATCCCGACGGCAATCCCGTTGGCTCCGTTTACTAACAGATTAGGGAACGCCGCAGGAAGCACCGCTGGCTGCATGAATTGGTTATCGTAGTTGGGCACAAAATCTACGACGTCCTCATCAAGATTGGCCACCATATCTTGCGCAGTTGGTGCCATCCGCACTTCCGTGTAGCGCGCTGCTGCCGGGCCATCATCTAGAGAACCGAAGTTTCCATGCCCATCTACCAAGGGCATCCGGAGATTAAAGTCTTGTGCAAGGCGCACAATCGCGTCATAAATAGCGCTATCACCGTGGGGGTGAAGCTTACCCATGACTTCTCCTACCACACGCGAGCTTTTCACATGCCCCTTATTAGGCCAGAGCCCCATTTCGCTCATCATATAGACGATGCGTCGCTGTACCGGTTTTAGGCCGTCCCGGGCATCTGGCAGGGCGCGTGCATAAATCACTGAATAGGCGTATTCCAGGAAGGAAGTGCGCATTTCTTCGGAAACATCAATATGAGTAATTTTTTCCTCTACGGTTTCTGAGGCAGAGGATGTAGCCTTTTTCCGCTGCGGACGGGCAGTTACCGTTTTTGAGGGGGAGATTTCCCTTTTTTCTTTTAGGTCTGGCTGGTCGAGGGCATCCGCTGCAGGCATGGCTGCAGAAAACAGGTCAGGCTGACTGGGATCATTCGACTTTTTACTCACCTTATTATCAAAGCAAAAAACTTAGCTCTAGTCAGATTTGGCTCGCGGATATGAGAGCATAAGAGGTATGGGTCACCGTGAGAAAACCGCGATTGGGATGCGGATATGGGATATTTTACCCTCGCTTTTTGGAGCGCTTGACTGGCAGGAGGAAACCCCGTTTTCAGCTGGGATTCGGCAGATAATGGGGGGAAAGAAACGCCGGCTGTGCCTGGTTGCCATAGATGGCATGGGGCAGCAGCTGCTTGCAGATAGGCGGGGGCATATTCCCTTTATGCGGCCTTATCTCACTCAGGCGGAGGACACCTGGGGGCAGCCAGTTAGAACCTGTATCCCTTCCACAACGGTAGCAGCTTTAACCAGCTTGCATACGGGGCTTTCCCCAGCCCAAACCGGGATGTTGGGGTATCAATGCTGGGACCCAGTTGCGGGGAAAGTTCTCAACCTGATCACTTTTGAAGGTTTTAAACGGACGGCTAGTTCCTGGTGTGACCAGCAGACCTATTTCACTCGTGCTCAGATTTTAGGGCGGGAGTCACTTGCCTTAGTCCCCCCTGATTTTGTGGGGTCTACGCTTAGCGAAATCACTTTGCGAGATGCGAATCTCAAGGTGTCTACAGATCTTTCCCAGCGTTGCGCTCAGGCTGCGGCTGCTTTTAAGCAAGGTACCGAATATGTTTACCTGTACTGGTCGCAACTTGATCACTGGGGACATAATCTGGGGTGGTCGCATCCCCGATGGTTGCAGGAACTAGAGGCGATTGATCGGGCTCTATCCGAATTGCGCGACCGGCTACCCCAGGACGTGCTCATGGCGATAACCGCAGATCATGGCATGGTGAATGTCACCCCGGAAACCACTTTCGATTTAGCTACCTCCGAGTTAGCCTCGCAGATAGCTGCAGTTTCGGGGGAGCCGCGCGCCCTGCATATTCATTTAAAAGAGCAATACCTAGGAAAGGACCCCGCCGGGAATCGCACCCGGAATGCCCCGAATGCGCTGGTGCTAGTGCAGTGGCAGAAACTGATTGCCGGGCGCGGTCAGATAATAGCTGATTACCGCCAGGCGTACGGTGATATTAGCGAACCAGATCGTATCGGGGACTTTACCATTTTCGCCAAGGAAAACTATCAGTTCGTGGATTCCCGTTTCCATAACCGGGGAGTTCTGCAAATGGTGGGAGTACACGGATCATTAACCCCGGCGGAGATGAAAATCCCCTTAATCCTGGTATAAAGCCGGTTAGAACCCCAAGAAGTCTATCTTTGCAACAGTTGTTAGCGCGGCTTAGTGCCAAAAACAATATCGTCCCAACTGGGTATGGATTTACGCTGGGAACGACGATGCTTGCCCTTGTTCTTCGAGTTGTTCTCTCCTGTAGCAAGCATGGTCTTGTCGTTTTCCTCCACATTTTCCATTCCCGGTAGTACCGGGGCGGCATCCACTGGATCGGAGCTAGGGGGAGGAGGAGCGGGACGTGCAGGAGACTTCGGGCTATTTTCTGACTCCAAGTCGATGGGGGCCCGCCTGGTCAAATCCAGGTTAAGAGCCTCTGTTTCCGAAAGTGTCCCCACAAAAGTGGGTTCGCTACTATCCCAAACTGTTTCCGGGCTGCGCTGAACCTGCGGGGAATTAGCAGTCGAATCTGCATGCGGAATCGTGGACTTACCCCCAAGTACTTCAGTATCTACGGGACTGAAATCGCTATGCGGAGGGGATGGCGGCGGATTATTTTCCTCCGAGCGGGGTACGGATCGTTTCCCTGCCAGGGAAACGATCTCTGCCGGAGCTTTTGAGTCGGTATTTTTATCGGTTGACTCGTCCTCTAAATCGGAAATTTCTGCGAAATCGGTCAAGTCTTCGCCCAGAGGTATCTCGGGGGAGGCATCTCGTTGTCCCCGCGCCGCTGCGAGCGCTTCTAAGAGAGCATCCGTGCCAGTATCTGGTTTTTGTGGGGGAGTAGATTGTGGCGAAGTTACCGGGAAAAACTCTTCGAAACTCGACACCTTGGAAGCCGGTTGGGAAGCCTCGGTTAACCAGATAGCTTCCTGATCAAGTGCGCTAACAGTGGAAGAACCCGGCTCCATATGCCACCGGGCGGTCAAATCCCGGGCATCTTGGGTGAAAGTTAAAATAATTTCCCAAGGGCCTTTCCCACCACGAACCGCATCCCAACGCAAAGAAGCTGCAGAAACCCCACGAGCCGCGAGACGGTCAATAACTAGTTCCCCTAGATGGGGAGAATCCGATTCCCCGCCTACCTGACATGCTTGTGCCAGATTGGCGATATGGCGTCGCTCTGCCAAGATCGGGGTCGCATAACGCTGTACTTTAGCTACCGGCAGTTCGAACTTATCTGCGATTTCGTTAACGGTGCTACCAGCGCGAATCAAGGATTGAATCTTGCGTGGGGGAACAGTTTTTTTCGGGCTTTCCGGCACTGCCTCCAGGTTGGGGCGTTCGGGACGTATCGCGTCACGCAATTCCTGAGTAACCGCTAGGACATACCGTGTCCCCTCCTCGTCATTGAGAATCAGCTGATTACCGTCTGGGTGCAATCCCAACAGCTCTAGGTCTTTCATATTCCTCCGTTCCCTTGCTTAGAGATTGCCACGTTCAGGGGCATTTTTTGCCTATTAGGCGCGGTGTGTCTGTCGTATCTAGCATTTTAGGGCTTGAAGTGTTAATATCCCCGCGTCTATTGTTTATTTAACCGAAGACCTAAGCATCGCTATAAGAAGGGACGAACCGTGGCAACAGATTATGACGCCCCCCGTAAAAATGAAGAGGAAGTCGAACAGGACTCCTTAGAAGAACTGAAGGCTCGCCGCGCGGAGGCCAGTGGTTCCTCCGAAGTCGATGAGGACGAAAACGCAGCTGCAGAAGA
>CAMYAU010000050.1 GCA_947253735.1 uncultured Varibaculum sp.
GCCTATCGCCACACCTTTAGCTACCAGAAAGACCCGCAGGCGCCCGGTGCTACTTTGATTTTCGAGGGAGTAGATTCTTGCTTCTACCTGTGGCTAAACGGAAAATATGTGGGATACTCCCAGGTTACGCACTCCCAATCTGCCTTTGAGGTCACCGACTATCTGCGCGAAGGGGAAAACACCCTGGCGGTACTAGTTTTCAAATGGTCCGATGGCTCCTACCTGGAAGACCAAGATAAGTTCCGCACTACTGGGATCATCCGTGACGTTTACCTGTTGAAACGACCATTGGCGCACCTGAATGACTATTTCGTTACTACCGACCTTAAGGAAAATCAGGCAGAAGTAACTCTGCGCGCAAACTTTAGCGGTGAAGCCCTGGCAGTTACCGCCACCCTAAGTGGCAGTGGGGGCGAGATCGCCACCTGCGCCCTCGAATCCTTTGTAGATCCGCAGGGTACCTATACCCACCACGCCCGCTTTACTATCGAGAATCCCCGGCTGTGGCATCCGGGAGACCCCTATCTATATAACCTGGTGCTGGCCAGCGAGTCTGAAGTGATTATCGAAAAAGTGGGGGTACGGGAGGTTAATATCGAGGACGCGGTCTTAAAGTTCAACGGCCGCCCTCTCAAAATCAAAGGGGTTAATCGCCACGACTCCGACCCCGATTCTGGCCCGGTAGTGTCTATCGAGCATATTAAACGGGATCTGCAGATCATGCGGCAGCATAATATCAACGCAGTGCGCACCGCTCACTATCCCAATTGCCCTCAGTTCTATCATCTGTGCGATCAGGTGGGGTTCTATGTGATGAGCGAGGCTGATAATGAAAGCCACGGTACCCGGAACCGTCTACTTAAAGACGAGTCCGAAGAAAATATTGTGGAGCATTGGAACCACCCGATTTCCAATAACCCGGATTGGATTGCGGCCACAAGAGATCGGATGCAGCTGTGCGTTCACTCGGAAAAGAACCGTCCCAGCGTGTTTTCTTGGTCAGCGGGTAATGAGGGTGCCTATGGATGTACCTTTGAGGAGAGTTTAGCCTGGGTAAAGAAGTTTGATCCCAGCCGGGTAACACAATATGAAAGCGCCTTCTATCGGTCTAGCGACCGCAAATATGACTACCAAAACATTGACCTGTATTCGCGGATGTACCCGCCGCTGTCTGATATTGACGATTACCTAGAAAATATGGGGGACAAACCCTTCCTCTTAGTTGAGTACTGCCACGCCATGGGGAACGGCCCAGGAGATTTAGAAGAATTCTGGGAAAAAGTGCGCTCCGATGCGCGCATGTGTGGTGGTTTCATCTGGGAATGGTGTGACCATGCCGTCCGGGGCAGCGATGGGCATCTGCTCTATGGGGGAGACAGCGGAGAAGATCCCCATGACGGGAATTTCTGTGTAGACGGTTTAGTTTCCCCTGAACGCGTGCCCCATATCGGTCTGTTAGAAGCCAAAAACGTCTATCGCCCTTTGCGCTGCCAATACGATCAAGAAAGCGGAAAACTACAGGTAACTAATACTGCCGACCATCTGAATGCTGCCGATTTTACCTCCTTGCGCTGGGTGAAAGTGGTAGATGGACAGGAAGAGAGTGGAACTTTAGCAGTACCCAATTTGCCGGCTCATGAAACTATTGAGATTCCCCTAACGCTAGAAGTACCGGAGCAGGGGCGCTGCTACCTGCGGGTAGAGACCTACTTGACCCAGCCCTTGGCATTCCTAGAAGTCGGGCATTTGTTGGGGTTCGACGAGTTCACCCTCAAGAATCAAAGCCCGCACACTCCCCGAACCTTGGAGCTAGTAAAGCAGGCTACTACTGACGAGGATGAGGGGGCAGTCAAAATAACGGAAGACCCCCTAGAGATTTGCGTTTCTAGGGGGAAATACCGTTACCGTTTCTCCCGACATACCGGCATGCTGACTGGGATTGCCTGCGGTGGCAAAGAACTGCTGCAGCAGCCCGCAGAGCTAAATATCTGGCGGGCTCCCACCGATAACGATATGTATATTCGTCCCCTCTGGGAGCGAGCTCGCTATAACCGCGCGTATCCTCACGCTTATGACGTTAGCGTTGATAGTCAAGCCCGGGCAGTGGTGGTAAACGCTAAAGTAGCTCTGGTAGCAAAAACTTTGCAGCCGCTGCTGAAAGCCGATCTCGAGTGGATTATCAGTCCTGATGGAGTTTTGCAGGTAAACGCGAAGGTGTGCCGGGATACTCAGTTCCCCGAGCTACCCCGCCTGGGCTTGCGTTTCTTCCTGGATAAATCCCTCGAGCAGGTAACTTGGGCTGGGCTAGGCCCTCACGAAAACTATGTTGATAAGCGCCGCTCTAACTGGCATGGACATTTTGACTCCTCGGTTTCCGATCTGTTCCAGAGATATCTGCGTCCTCAGGAAAACGGATCTCGCTCAGATTGCGACTATCTATGCTTAGAGGGAGAAGGCTTAAAGGTAGAGGTCGCCAGTAAGGAAGTATTTTCCTTCAGTGCCTCCCGCTACAGTCAGGAGGAACTGACAGCTAAACCCTATGACTATCAGTTAACGGAAGCTGATAGCACCATTTTGTGTATAGATCACCAGATGGCAGGGGTTGGATCCCAAAGCTGCGGACCAAAACTGCTAGAAAAATATCAGGTTGATTTCGAGAGCACCAGGTTTTGTTTCACTATCAAAATTCTGCCTATTTGAGGCTAGTGAGTCCCGCGAGAAAATATCCCAAGTGCCGTAGCGTATCAGACTGCAGTAAGGACCGATATTTAGGAATTGTTATTCAACCTTGCCAGCCGCAGGGGAAGGTAATGCACAAAGGAATCGGGGCTGGTGATAGCCGGCCTTAGCGAAAGCCTCGACTACGGCGCAGGCGGTCGCATTTACCTGGTCGCTGCGAACCAGGGCGATCGCGCAGCCCCCAAAGCCGCCTCCGGTCATTCTGGCTCCATAGGTGCCAGCTTTTCGGGCTGCTGCTACCGCTGTATCTAGCTCTTTACAGGTCACTTCGTAGTCACGCCGCAAGGATTCATGAGAGGCGTCCAGTAACTTGCGCCATTCATCTAGATCCGCGCCCGCCTCTAAAAGTTCGCACAGGCGCTGGCAGCGAGCAATCTCTGTAAGTACATGGCGAACGCGTAAAACTTGCTCGGTATCTTCTAATTTATCCAGCTGTACCTGAACCCAAGAGGGCGGATAATCTGCGGCCTCTAGGTCAGTCAAGTTGTCGGAAGGGGAAATGTTCTTGGGAACCAACTCTCCCAGTTCTTTTACCCCCAAAACGCGGGCGGCATCTTCGCAAGCCCCACGGCGTGCTCCGTATTGCCCATCAGCGAGATCATGAGAAGTGCAGGTATCAATCACCAGTAGAGATAGGCCGAGAGAAGGCAGATCAAAGGGGTGGGAACGAGTTTGCCAAGTGGCACAATCTAGTTCCAGGACACAGTCCTTTTCGCACAACATGGAAGCGGACTGGTCTAGACCCCCGGTAGGGGCGCCCACATACTGGTTCTCTGCTACTTTTCCGGCCTCAACCAGCAGCTTTCGTCCCTCAAAGCTATCTGCCAGTTCTAGACAGGCCAGTTCATCAATTCCCACTGCGATCGCGCACTCTAGTGCGGCGGAAGAAGACAATCCCGCGCTTAATGGAACACTGGAAGCTATTGCGACTTCCAGGCCGGGGATCTTTTGGGTGAGTGCCTGCGCCTTTTGGGGGTGGCCGTGGGTTTTTAACACCTGTGCCAACCCCAAGATCACGCCTCCGACGAAGGCAGCAGGGCCATTGGCGGGATAGTTTTTCGCCAAATCGGAGAGGCTGGAAACGCTTAGATCCGGGAAATCTTCAGAAATGATTTTCAGCTGATCATCTTCGCGGACTCGCAGCGCCACATAAATGGCGTGGGGGAGGGCGAGGGGCAGAGCTTTACCACCGTTGTAATCGGTGTGTTCTCCGATTACATTGACCCGACCGGGAGCACGCCAGACCCCATCCGGATGCTCCGCATAGGTCTTCACGAAAAGTTCTCTAGCTTTACGTGCTCCTTCTTTAGGGTCGTACGCGGCGATAAATTCCGGTTTCATGGCTGTGTAACACCTTTCTATTTTCCCTGGTGCCAACCAGTCTACCTTGCAGATAAGCTCAGCGAGGAGGGTTGCTAAAACAGTAAACGGGATAGGCGTCCGCGCGCCAATTTCACGGCATCAGGGTTACGGGATAGACGGAATAGCTCGAGCAAACGCTCACGATACTCGTCGCGTTGCTCGTCTGTAGACTTCGCGATTAGCGAGAGCAAGAGGTCGAAGGCTTGCGGCTCATTGCCAGCTTGGAAGAAACGATCCGCTAAAACCAGGGGATCGGAGTCATCTTGACCTTCCTCTGCCTGCAGACGCTGCGCGATAGAAACTTTATCTACCAGTGCCTGATAGCGGGTGGCCTCCTCCGGGGAATTTCGCAGCAATTTTTGCGCCTGCTGCATGGCCTCGGAAAATTCTCCCGCTTCTACCAGTGCTTCTACTGCTTTTTCTTCTTCGGTTCGCGGATCTTCCTGTCCCGAATCAGCTTCCCCAGCCATAGTGCCGGTTAATCCCGCCTGCCCGGCAATCTGTAATACTTGATCGATAAGCGATTTAACTTGGGCTTTAGGCTGGGCACCCTGGAAGAGAGGGGCAGGTCTACCCCCAATTAGCGCCACCACCATAGGGATGGACTGTGCCTGAAAGGCTTGTGCTAGTTGTGGAGATTCATCCACATTGATTTTTACTAGCTGGAATCGTCCTTGATATTCACGTGCCAGTTCTTCCATGATTGGACCGAGCTGTTTGCAAGGACTGCACCAGGGGGCCCATAAATCAACAATTACCGGCACCTGGAGGGAGGTCTTAGCAACTTCCTCAAAGGTTTTATCGTCGGCATCGCGAATAAAAGGTCCCGCAACTACCGCGCCTCCGTTTTTCTGCTTCGGACCGCTGGTGCTAGCTGTCGGCTCAGTAGCGGCAGGGGTCGCCGCCGGATCTGCTTGGGGAGCTGACGAATTATTTGCAGCGAACTGGGAAAGATCTACTGCTCCATGTGTTTGTGCCAATCTAAACCTTCCTTATTTTGCGGCCGCCGTCAAAACCTCTGAAGCCGCGATTACTCGCACCTTGCCATCTTTGGTGCCCTTGGGAGGGATCTGCAGTAATACGCAGATTACTCGGTTCCAGGAAGCTTTTTGCGTGACCTTGCCATTGTCAAGCAGATTAACCACGTCTCCGCTGAGGGTAACGGGTTTATCTTCAGCTACGTCGGTTAGCTTAACTTCTTGGGTGTAGGTGGTTGCCACCAGCGCCCCGTTTTTCGCGGGTAGATTAATCGCCAGTGTATTGTTCTTTAAATCCGCGGGAGTGATAGTGGAAGCGACTTTACCGGCATTTCCCACTCCCTCGGCCAGGGCCTTCAGCTCCGAGCGTTTACCCTCCATCAGCGGATCCACGAATACTTTATCGGCGTTCTTGGCCTTTTCATTAAAGACTGTTTGTGCCCAAGTATTGACCGCCACTTCCGGGGAAAATAGCAGGTTGGCGTCATTGTTGAGGTCCAAAGTTTTCGATCCCCGAGCTACTACGTCAGTTTCGGGTAAGGAAGCCTTGGGAAGTAGCTGCATCCATTGCCATAGCTGATAGGGGCTAGTCGCTTGGTTTTGACGGATTATTTCCACATATTTCGCGCCGTTAGCGTCTGCTCCGGTAACGTTGATCAATGCACGTGGCCAGCTATTTCCAGAAGTAACGGTAGTAATTTCGGAGGACGAGGGCAGTGCGGTCGGAACCGACTGGTTATTTTTTTGATGCATTTGATATTGCGCGGTGCGCATAGCCAATGCCGGGCCTGCCACTCGGGGTTTGAGGGCGCCGGCGTCAAATTTTGCGTCTCCAGCTGCTAAAGCGGCGTTAACCGCTTTCATAACCGGGTCTACCTGCTCGACTCGTAAGGCGGGGTAAGTTTCGATGGGGGTGGTTTTGGGAACTTCTCTACGCTGCGCGGCGCTAGTGCATCCCGCTAAGCTTGCCAGCGTCAAACAGCTGGCCGCGGTTATGGATAACAGTATGCGTGCTTTCTTCATCGATTGCTACCTCCTTGGCTCTGGTCGAAGGTGGATTCGCCCTCGAAATCTGCCATATCTGGACCGTCTCCTAGTCCGTCTAGGTCAAAGTTATCGTCATCGAACCAGTCTTCCGCGCTGTCTTTGGGCTCTTCACTTGGCTCTGCCTGTGGTTGGTAGGACTGCTCTGGCAGATAGGATTGTGCGGGTTCGGGGGATGCCGCAGGGTTGTAGGAGGTTTCCGGTTGGGCGGAGATTGCGGGATTCGCGGACATGTCTGGTTGGTAGAAAACTTCTTCTTCTACCGATAGATCCTCTTCTTCTACCGAATAGGAGTCCGCGGGTTGGGCGGATTGGTTCGGTTCGTAGGAGGCTTCCGGCTGGTAGGACTGCTCTGGCAGATAGGACTGTGCGGGTTCGGAGGATGCCGCAGGGTTGTAGGAGACTGCAGGCTGAGCAGATTCCGCCGGGTTGTAGGAGGCTGCAGGCTGAGCAGATTCCGCCGGGTCGTAAGAGGTTTCCGCTTCGCTCGTCGGTACCGGTGAATACACTGCTGGTTGAGGACTTTGGGCAGGCGTGGGAAGCTCGGCAGCGGGCATTTCTGGAGCGGGCAGCAAGCTGCTTGCGGGAGCGTTAGGTTCTGGCGAAACCGCAGCCTCGGGATTGATGGCTTGCCCATCTGCGTCAGTGTGGATTATCGGTACCAACCCGGTGGGGAATTTGACCCCCTCTACCTCGATAGTGGCTTCTCCGCGTTCGCGCGCTTTGCGTAGTTCAGAGCGGGAGGGCGGTTTCGAAACCGCATCTAGTGCCGGTATCTGCATGGTTTGCGCAGTCTGTGCCGCGGTCGCTTCCTGGGCGCGCTGCTCACGGCGCTTACGCATTTCTGCTTCTTCCTTTGCGGCCGCTGCAGCCAGGCGATTAATAACTACTCCTACTATTGCGCCGATAAGTATTAATAACACTCCCGCAATCAGTAGCGGCCAGAGCCAAGGAGTAGAAACCGTTTGTTTCCACTGCAGGGTCAGCTGTACATTACCTTCCTGTGACCAGGCGATCAAAGACCATGCGCCCTCGGAACGATCCCAGGTTTCACTGATTTGTCCAGTATCGACTTCTTTAAACTTCACCCACATATCTTTTCCAGCGGCCTCTCCCGGTTGCCGGGGATCAGCTTTTCCGGGGTGCGGCGAGGTCAGTAAAGTGGTGTCATCTTTTTGTCCGGTAACTTCCACATAGTTTTGGTCAGCTGCCCAAGCAATCACATCGGCCGATCTTCCGATCGCTAATGCCACTTTCCCCTGGCCGGAAACGGTGATTTTAGTGGGGGAGTCATAGAGTTCAAACATCCCCGGGCGGGTAATCGCCAGGGTTTGCTTTTGATCAGAGGTAGGTAAAGATACAGATACCTGCGAAGATGGCTTCCAAATAGTGGCACTGCCTATCCCGCAGAGCGTAACTAGCGAACCCACGATTACTAAAAGCAGTGGAAGCCAATATCTGCGTAAGAAAATGTTCACTAGTTTCCCCCAAGTCGTAGCTGACGAACTATAACTACACTGTACTTTCTTTGCCGGAGTGATGCTTAAACCCTGTGAAGGGTGTGACTAGTGTCAATTTTACCGGAACGTTTGGTTTCAGGGCTGAAGAAGTGAAAGACTAGGCAGTGATACGGGGTTTCGCACTACTAAAGTAATGGAATAAAATATTCCAAGTAATGCCTAATCTCAGCGGCTCATCTTCAGGGAGGACCAGGTGGAAGAACAAACTGATTTCCCGATCGTAATGCGCGGTTACGATCGCGTTCAGGTCGATTTGCAGATTCAGACTTTGAACAACCAAATTACCGAGTTGCAGCAAAAGCTGGAAACAGTTGACCAGCGCAACGTGGATTTGGGTGAACAGCTGGCAGATGCGCAAAATCAATTGCGCTCTTCTGACCGCAGCTCTTATACCGGGATTGGTGCCCGGATAGAACAGTTGCTGCGCAGCGCGGAAGAACAATCTACCGCGGTGATTAACAAGGCCAACGCCGAAGCCGAACAGCTGATGGATAAAACCCGCAAGAACGCTCAAGATATGGCAGAGCGGGCAGAGGCAGAGGCCGCCTCCCTAATTTCAGAGGCTCGCCGCGAGGCCGAGGAACGCACCACCACCGCCGCAACCGAATCCGAAACGGTGTTGACCAACGCGCAGCATCGGGCAGACGAATTGGTGGCCGCGGCAGAGCGGGAAGCCTCCTCTTTGCGGGCTGAAACCAACACCCAGGTTTCTGACCTGAAAGCAACGGTAGATCGGGAAACTGAACTACAGCGTGCTCAGGCCGAAAAAGACTACGTGGAGATGCGGGTCAAGGCAGAGCAAGAAGCTTCCCAGCTGCGCAATGATGCAACCGCCGAGGCGCAGGCACTGCGGGAATCGTCCCTGCAAGAAGCGACCAAGAGCCGAGAAGAGGCAAAGGCGCAGGCAGAAAAGACGCTCGCTGATGCTCGCGCCCAGTCTGAGAGCATTTTGAAAGAGGCGCGGGAAAGCGCTGACAGTATCCGCGCCGAGATTCAGCAGATGCGCCAAGAGGCCGAAACCGAGATTGCAGCGGCTCGTGCCGCCGCTCGCGAGGCCGATGCCCAGGCTCATGAGCAGTCTCGCTCCGAAACCTCCGCGATGGTGGCGGCAGCTAAGGCTCAGGTCGCCGATGCCGAGAAGCACTTGGGTGAAACCTTGCAGCGGGCGGAGCGCTTGCTGACCGATACCGATGCGGTAGTACGTCGCCGTCAGGAAGATGCACGCCGCGCGGCCGAAGCTACCATTGCGGCTGCCGAGGGCGAAGCCGAGCAGGTGCGCGAAGCTGCTCGCATCGAGGCACAGGCCGAGCGGGCAGCCGCGCAGCGCACGGTGGAGCGTCTGGAACGTCAGCGCGAGTCCATTGCCGCTTATCTCGAAGAGATGCGCGGCCTGCTAGGCACTGAGACCGCTACCGGGCTCGAGGGGCTAACCCCCATGCAACAGTTGCCGGCAGTGCTGGCACAGCCGGAAGAAGCAGCCGAATCTGAGCAACCAGCTCCGCTGGAGCCTCCGGTCAATCCGGTAACTCCCGATGAAGAATCGGCGGCTACCGATCTGTTTACCAGCGAGGAACAATAGGCTAAATAAGCTCGTTTAATAGTCTCTGGGCGCGTCTTTGGAATACCGAAGACGCGCCCAGAGACTTTTAGGGATGAGCAAGCTAATAACGGCATAGATCTGACCGAATAGCCCTAGGCGTTGAGCAGACGGTGAGAAAGCGGCTATTCAGGTAATCGTCCGCGGCACCTTAACGGCGGAACTATTCGATAGCTCGCAGCCGTCTAAGCCTTCCGGCCGCGTTAGTTCTTAAAGGAATGCACGGGGGCGGGGATGCGTCCGCCACGGGCGGCAAACTTTGCAGAAGAAAATGGGGATACTTCCATAATCGGCGCCCAGCCTAGGAGCCCCCCGAAATTAGCTTTGTCGCCCACGCTTTTACCTGGCACTGGAATCACGCGCACAGCGGTGGTTTTCCCGTTGGCAACCCCGATTGCGGCCTCATCGGCAATCAAGCCGGTGATAGTGGCGGCAGGGGTATCACCGGGAATCGCAATCATATCCAAGCCCACTGAACAGATAGCGGTCATGGCTTCCAGCTTCGCCAGACTCAAGGAGCCGCGCTGGACTGCCTGAATCATATTCGCGTCCTCGGAAACTGGAATAAAGGAGCCAGAAAGTCCCCCTACAAGGGAACAAGCCATCAGGCCGCCCTTTTTAACCGCATCGTTTAGCAGCGCCAGTGCGGCAGTGGTGCCGGGCGCGCCCACGGTTTCTACACCCAGCTCTTCTAAAATCGCTGCCACGGAATCTCCCACCGCCGGGGTAGGGGCCAGCGATAAATCTACAATCCCAAAATTCACGCCTAGTCGTTTAGCTACGGTTTGTCCCACCAGCTGTCCCATGCGGGTGATCTTGAAAGCTGATTTCTTAATAGCTTCTGCACATTCTTCAAAAGGTCGTCCGCGTACTGCCTCAAGCGCCCTCTCGATAACTCCGGGACCGGAAATACCTACGGACACTACCGCATCCGCTTGGTCAATCCCGTGGAAGGCACCGGCCATAAAGGGATTGTCTCCCACCGCATTGGCGAACACCACCAGTTTCGCTGCCCCGAGTCCGTCTTTATCAGCAGTTTTCTGTGCGGCAGCTAGTATCTGCTGCCCCATTTTGGCGGTAGCGCTCATATTGATGCCGCTGCGGGTGGAACCAATGTTCACCGAGGAACACACGATATCGGTAGTACTAAGCGCCTCGGGAATCGAGTCGATTAGTGTTAAATCGCTGCGGGTAGCACCGGCTTGCACCAACGCGGAATAGCCGCCTACAAAATCTACCCCTACGGCCTTGCCTACTCGATCAAGCGTCTGGGCAAAAGGGAGGGGATCATCGGTGCGACAAGCCGCTGCCACCAGTGAAATCGGGGTTACTGAGAGGCGTTTATTGATAATCGGCACCCCGAACTCGCCCGCGACTTCCTCGGCAGTGTCCACCAGACGGGAGGCGGCGCTTAAAATGCGTTCTTCGATTTGTGCACATGCCCGCTCGATATCGGTATCGGCGCAGTCCAACAGGGAAAGCCCCAAAGTTACGGTGCGTACGTCGAGGTTATCCTCGGCAATCATCTGTATGGTTTCCAGGATTTCCCCGGTGGTATCCACGCCCATGATTCTCCCTTGTGATTATGGTGCTTTGAGTAGTTCAGTAGTAATGGGT
>CAMYAU010000051.1 GCA_947253735.1 uncultured Varibaculum sp.
ACGCTCACTTCCACCTTGGCGTACCATTCCTTTTGCATAGCAGAAATCTGCATCTGGGCCAGGCCACCAACCCCGACAAATAGCAGGGAGATAAAGGTTACCAGCACCACCGAAATGGTCATCGCCATATTGTGCCCCAACCCGGAAAACACCCGGCCGAGGATAAAACGCAAACGCATATTTTCTCCTAGCTCCGACTCGATCCGTACACGCCGCGATCCTGGTCGCGCACGATTTCCCCATCGACCAGTTCGATTACGCGCTTACGTAGCTGATTTACAATTTCATCATCATGGGTGGCCATTACGACCGTGGTACCCGCGCGATTAATCCGGTCTAGCAGGCGCATAATTCCCAAGGAAGTTCTCGGATCCAGGTTTCCAGTGGGCTCATCTGCCAGCAATATCTCTGGCCGATTGACCATGGCGCGGGCAATCGCGACTCGCTGTTGCTCGCCGCCAGAAAGTTCATAGGGCATCCGTTTTTCTTTGCCTTCTAGCCCCACCAGAGATAGCACCTGTGGCACCTCGGTTTTTATAGCGTGGCGAGGACGGCCTATCACCTGCATCGCTAGGGCCACATTCGCCTGCACCGATTTGTTTTCGAGCAAACGGAAATCTTGAAAAACCGTACCGATCTGACGACGCAACTTGGGTACTTTCCAGCGGGAAAGCCGACCCACATCTTTGCCCAGCACGGTCACGGTGCCAGCAGTAGGACTGTTTTCTCGGTAAATCATGGTCAGGAAAGTCGATTTTCCGGAACCTGATTTACCCACCAGGAACACGAACTCTCCCCGCTCAATATTGGTGCTCACATGGTTTAACGCGGGACGGGCACCCCGCTTATACACCATCGAGACGTCGTCAAAAGTAATCATGATCCCTCACTAGCTGTTGGAAGCTTCCAGCACTGCCCAACTTAGTGCCTAGCAGCTCGTGATTTGCGCTTACACGCCGATTAGGGGACGCTTACCGCTTTGACGTGCTAGTTCTCACTTTCTTCCTGGGCTTTTCGCCAACGAATCCCAGCATCTAAGAAAGCGTCGATATCTCCATCTAACACCGAATCTACCTGGGAAGATTCCTCTAAAGTACGTAAATCTTTCACCATTTTGTAGGGGTGTAACACATAGGAACGCATCTGATCTCCCCAAGAGGCTTTTACCTCTCCGGCGAGTTCTTTTTTCTTGGCCTGTTCTTCCTCATGCCGCAGCTGCAGAAGGCGGGACTGCAAAACTCGAAGCGCGGCCGCCCGGTTTTGAATCTGGGATTTCTCATTTTGCATACTGACCACGATCCCAGTGGGGATATGGGTCATCCGCACCGCCGAGTCGGTAGTGTTTACCGATTGTCCCCCCGGACCGGAAGAGCGAAACACATCGATCCGCAAGTCAGATTCGGGAATTTCGATATGGTCATCGGATTCGATCAGGGGAATCACTTCCACCGCGGCGAAAGAGGTTTGCCGGCGTGACTGGTTATCGAAAGGGCTTTGCCGCACCAAGCGGTGAGTGCCGGCCTCTACCGATAAGGTTCCATAGGCGTAGGGGGCATCTACCTGGAAAGTCGCCGATTTTATGCCCGCTTCTTCCGCATAGGAAGTATCCATAACCTGCGTGGGATACCCGTGGCGCTCTGCCCAACGCAGATACATCCGCAATAACATTTCCGCAAAATCGGCGGCGTCGACTCCTCCTACTCCGGAGCGAATAGATACCACTGCCCGGCGCTCATCGTATTCGCCAGAAAGCAGCGTGCGCACCTCCAGATCGGCCAGCTCTTTATTTAATTTTTCGAGCAGGGAGCGCAGCTCACTCAAGATTTCTTCCCGATCGCTACCCAGCTCTTCCCCCGCCATCACCTTGAGGGTCAGCGCATCCTCAACACTTTGTTCCAAGCGTTCTACCTGGTCTAGTTGGGCTTTTAGATGTGAAAGCCGAGAAGTTATCTGCTGAGCATGCTCGGGATCATCCCAAAGATTCGGGTCCGCACTGGCTTTTTCAAGTTCTTTGATCTGGGCGCCCAACTTTTCGGGATCTGTAACCGCCCGTATCTTCCCTAAAGTAGTCTGCGCCTTGCCGAGTTGCTCTTCATAATCGTATGCCACACTTCTAGGTTACCCGAGGAGACCCCGGGATAAATAAGTGCTTAACTTAGAGCCCCGATTGCCAGCTCTAACACCGCCGCTACCGTTTGCAAACGAATCTGATTGCGATCACCCGATAAAGATAGTTCCGTAGTTGCTCCCCCCGCAGGAGTAGTTACCGCGACAAATACTGTACCGGCGCTATGGCCATCCTGACTGCCTGGCCCCGCAACTCCGGTAGTAGCGAGAGCGACGTCCGTGGAAAACAGTTTCGCAACTCCTTGCGCCATCTGCTCGGCAACCACCGGATCTACCGCACCGGTATCCTGCAAACGAGAACGCGAAACCCCTAAGACTTCGCTCTTAGTACGAGTCTGATAGCTGGTGACTCCCCCAGCTACCACCTCGGAGGCACCCGCAATATCACAGAGAGTAGCGCATACCAGCCCGGCGGTTAAAGATTCCGCACAGGCAATGGTGTAGTTTTTTTCGCGTAAGATTTCTTGTAGGCGGCGCGCCAACACATCTAATTCTTGATTCATAGTTCCATCATGGCACGAGTACCTCGCCCTCTAATCGGTTTCCAACTCCCTATCAGCAAGTACCTGGAGGGTGGTTTGGCGACATTGGCTGGGTGAATAACCTTTACGCGCCAGAAAAGAACTAATCCGCCGCATCGCCTGGGGATAGGACACGTTATGCAAAGAACGCGCCTTTTTTTCCGCCAACCTCTGAGCGCTTTCGGCCTCTTGCTCCGGGGTGATCTGCGCCAAGGCTTCTGCTTGCAGGCGGGGGTCGATTCCTTTCCGGTTTAACTCTTGGACTAGCCCCCTGCCCACTAGGCCGCGTTCTTGAAAGCGGGTGCGCACCAGCATCGCCGCATATTCGCGATCATCTAGTAGCCCCACTTCCCCAAAGCGAGTCACGATTTCCTCAGCAATTTCCGGCAGAAAACCGGCCTTAGTGAGCTTTTCGCGGATCTGCCCGCTAGAGGCAGCGGTGCGATCTAACACCCGCAGGGCTGATTCTCGCGCCGCTGCCAGGGCTTCCTCGGCAGGAAGCTGGGTATTTTTTTGCCGCCTCGCCGCCAGATTGGGACTTTTTTTCCGGCGACGAGGGACACCAAAATCACTTTCCGGATCTAGATATTTAACCATGGGTCTAAAGCGAGCAGAGTTTACTTGGCGTTATCGTCATCCGTATCCGCAGTTGCCTCGGAATCTTCTTCAATGATCCCCACTGCTTTTAGAATCTTTTCTTCTAGTTCGTCCGCCAATTCCGAATTATCTTTCAGATACTGACGCACATTCTCTTTACCTTGTCCCAGCTGGTCACCCTCGTAGGTGTACCAGGCCCCCGATTTACGTACGATTCCCAGGTCAGTGGCTAAGTCAATAATCGAGGCTTCCCGAGAGATTCCCTCGCCATACATCAGATCGAACTCGGCAGTCTTAAATGGTGGCGCCATCTTGTTCTTTACTACCTTTGCACGAGTACGCGATCCAATCGGACCGGAAGAGTCTTTCAAAGTTTCAATGCGGCGTACATCAATCCGAACTGAGGCATAGAACTTCAGCGCTTTACCACCGGTGGTGGTCTCCGGGGAGCCAAAGAAAACCCCGATCTTTTCGCGTAGCTGGTTAATGAAAATCGCGGTGGTGCCGGTGGCTGAAAGCGCCCCGGTCATTTTCCGCAGCGCCTGGCTCATTAGCCGGGCCTGCAGACCCACGTGGGAGTCCCCCATTTCCCCATCGATTTCCGCTTTAGGAACTAGGGCAGCTACCGAGTCGATGACTAAAATATCAATTCCCCCAGAACGCACCAGCATGTCGGCAATTTCTAGGGCTTGTTCCCCGGTATCGGGCTGAGCAACTAGCAGTTCGTCGGTATTTACCCCGAGCTTCTTGGCGTATTCGGGGTCGAGGGCGTGTTCAGCATCAATAAAGGCGGCGTTCCCGCCGGCTTTTTGCGCGGCTGCTACCGCATGCAGGGCTACGGTGGTTTTACCGGAAGATTCTGGGCCATAAATCTCTACAATGCGCCCCCGGGGCAGTCCCCCTACTCCCAAGGCAATATCTAGAGCCACTGAACCAGTAGAGATGACTTCTACCTGGCGATGGGTGTTTTCCCCTAGGCGCATCACTGAGCCCTTCCCAAACTGTTTATCTATTGCCGCTAGCGCCATGTCTAGGGCTTGCTCACGATTTCCGCCTGTATTTACCTGCTGTTTTGCGGTTTTCCTTGCCATGGTGTCGATCCTCTCTGGTTCTCTCCGAACAGTTAATAGGCTGGCCTGGTTTTCCTGGCTTGGGGTTCCCCTCTCCGAGGAGCCAAGCTAACGCTACGTACGGCCAAATACGTTTTGCAGTTTGGCGATAATCCATAGGGGAAATATCGCCTGCCGCGCGTCTGGGTACAACTCTACCTAGCGAACAGATGTTCGACAAATGAAACGCCGGTAAACCCAATAGATACCCAAGGTCCCCTGGCGTCAATGCCAGGATCAAGCAACATTTCTTCCAAGCTAGTTTCTTAGCAGACCTTGCCGAGATAATTCATTTAAAGTTCGCCGGTCAGCACGATGAATGAAACGTAGCTGCGGATCACTATCGGTTTGTATCAATAGACAATCCCAGACCTGTTGAGGATCCCTCCCCTGCGCTAAAGCTTCAGCTGGGGTAGCCCGCAAATCCGGTAAATAAAGATCAGAAAGTAGAGACGCCCCAAAAGCCTGCCCAAAGACAGCTTTTAGGGCGTTATCGAATTCAGACCGCTTCACCGGGTTAAACTACCGAGTGAACGGGTACTTCTGGAACCTGGCGACGCACGGAGAGTCCCTCCGCTACTGCCACCCGCAAAGAGACTTCCCGCAGTACCATTGCCATCGGCACCTCTAGAGCTTTACAAATAGCCGCTAGCAGTTCCGAGGAAGCTTCTTTTTGTCCCCGCTCAACCTCGGAAAGATACCCCAAAGACACCTGGGCGTTAGTGGAAACTTCCCGCAAAGTACGCCCCTGCGAGCGCCGCACCATCCGTAGCACTTGCCCGATTTCTTCCCGCAATAATGGAATCTTGTTGCCTGCGTCTTTTACTGTCATATCCATAGCATATCCCCCGATCTGCTGCCCCTGCTCGGAATGTCTACCCTGGGGGTCCCGAGCCGATTTCTTTTGATAGTTCTTTGGGTTCACACTTATTCCAACACCTCAGCTGCGGGGTTCATTCCGCTTATCAGCAAATAGTGCCAGTGTTCACACCCAAGTGACCTACCTGGCTTCCAATTTATTTCTTCTTTTGCCGCCGCAGCTGCGAACGAGTCATCGCAAACCGCGGCGTTGTGCCGGCTGATTCTGGTTCTGGGCTTTCACCCGCCGCCTCCTGGTCAGTTTCAACAGCAGGACTATCACCAGCCTTCGACAGATCCGGGATTTTCATCCGAGAATCCAAATCCGCGCTATTGTCAGTGCTTTGATCTTTTTCCCCCGCCAGTTCTTCCTTCTCAGCTGCTTTTTTGGCTTGCTGTTCTCGCCGTGCCCGCCGCGAAGGGAACATAACCTTATGTTCTTCCTGGTTTTTATGCTCGGTATCTCGGGTACCATCAGAGAGTTCCTCTGCCCTATTCGACTGGGAAACCTCCGGGAATTCTTCCCCCGGGGTCTGCGATTTATCTGGTTTCGTTTCCTTATTCTGGCTGCCGTCTGACTGAGGATTTTCGGTTTCCTGATCCTTTTCTGGATCCTTGGAGGTTTCCATTTCTTCAGCGATTTTCTTCCGCGGCTTCCAGGTCATTTTAAAGCCGAGAGAGTCATCTTCTAGCTCTTCAACCGGCTCATCTTCTTCGGACTCTTCCTCTTCGGATTCGGGCTCTTCAGGTTCGTCAGCTTGTGAATCAGAGGCATCTGCGTCCTCCTCTTTCTTTTCAGCTCGATCCGCTGTTTCCTCGAGCTTTTCTGCATCTACTTTAAGCTGATCGGCAGGCTCTGCTTCCTCGCTGTTATCAGCACTACCCGCATTAGCTTGCGCTTTACGATTATCGTGAGCATCAAGGAAATAAACCATTCCAGACAGCACCGTAGCCACGAAAGCGGCAATCAGAGCCGCAATCGCCAAATACATAATCACCACACCCACCTGGGTGTTGAAGGGGTAGCAAATCCCAAACAGCATCCACAAGAACACCATTAATATCTGCAGGCTAGTTTTGATTTTTCCGCCTTTAGAGGCCGGCAAAACTACCCCTGAACGCAATAGTGACATCCGCAGCAGGGTAACCGCTACCTCGCGTAGGATCACGACCAAGGTGAACCACCACCATAGGCCTTGGAATAGAGACAGCAAAACAAAAGCCGAAATCATCAGGGCTTTATCAGCTATCGGGTCCAGTAATTTCCCGAAATCACTGACTACTTCCCAGCGCCGTGCCAGTTTACCGTCTAAATGATCGGTATAGGCAGCCAGGCAGAACACCAGCAGTGATGCAATCAATAAGTTCACCGAATTGTCCAGGTGTTGCAGCACCATGAGGACAATGAAAATCGGCACCAGAATAATTCGCACGATGGTAAGCACATTCGGAACCAGTTCCCACCACTTAGTAGTTACCGTCCCAGCTTTTTCTTTGCTTTTCATTACTTACTACCTTAATAGATTTTGCGCTTTTGAACCGCATTATAGGTGGTGCTTAGCGCCCGGTGAGCTCCCAGGCGTCCTCCCCGCTTTCGGCTTCCACTTCCTCTAGCGGGGGCTCGTTGACACTGGCCTGTATCCCCTCCGAGGACGAATCCGCAGGTGAAACCGGGGGTTTTTCTCCACGCAGCATCGCTAACACCTCGGGTAACTGTTCCGGAGACACTAACACTTCCCGGGCCTTAGATCCGCGCGAAGGCCCTACTATTTCCCGGGATTCTAGCAGATCCATTAAGCGACCGGCCCGAGCAAAACCCACCCGCAATTTGCGTTGCAACATCGAGGTAGATCCCAGTTGGGTGTTGATCACCAGCTGCGCGGCCTCTAATAGGTCATCCAGATCATCACCGATATCTTCGGCAACTTTGGGTTTATCTTCTTCTTTGGCGATCACATCATCGCGATACTCGGGACTCATCTGCGATTTAACCGCATCAACTACCCGTTGTATCTCGTCCTCTCCTACCCAGGCACCTTGGATACGCATCGGCTTAGCCGTTCCTGCAGGCAGGTAGAGGGAATCGCCCTGACCGATTAGCGCTTCGGCTCCTCCCTGATCCAAGATCGTGCGCGAATCCGTGATCGAGGAGGTAGCGAAGGCTAGCCGGGAAGGAATATTGGCTTTGATAATGCCGGTAACTACGTCTACCGAAGGACGTTGGGTAGCCACTACCAGGTGAATTCCGGCTGCCCGCCCCAACTGGGTGATGCGCTGGATAGAGGCTTCTACATCGCGGGGAGCGACCATCATCATATCCGCTAACTCATCCACCACGATTAATAGATAAGGGTAGGGGGTAATTTCTCGCTGCGAGCCCACCGGGGGCTCCACCGTTCCTTCTCGGACTGCCTGGTTGAAAGAATCGATATGTTTATGCCCAAAGTTGGCCATATCGTTGTAGCGGTGATCCATTTCTTTTACCGCCCATTCCAGGGCTTCCGCCGCCTTCTTAGGATCGGTAATAATCGGGGTAATCAGATGCGGAATCCCCTCGTAAATAGTCAGTTCCACCCGTTTGGGGTCGACTAGGATCAAACGAACTTGCTCCGGAGTGGCCCGCATGAGCAGCGAGGTAATCATGGCATTAACGAAGGAAGATTTACCGGAACCAGTAGCTCCCGCCACCAGCAGGTGAGGAGTTTTCGCCAGATTGGTAACCACATAACCGCCCTCGACATCTTTACCTACCCCCACCATCAGCGGATGAGTAGAACGGTGAGCGGTAGCAGAGCGCAACACATCCCCTAGCGCCACAATCTCGCGATCGGTATTAGGAATCTCGATCCCGATCGCACTTTTACCCGGAATCGGAGACAATATCCGCACATCCGCACTGGCTACCGCATAGGCGATATTGTTCTTAAGGTTAGTAATTTTCTCTACTTTTACCCCCGGCCCCAGCTCTAGCTCGTAGCGGGTAACCGTCGGTCCGCGGGAAAATCCGGTAACTGCTACATCTACCCCAAATTCGGAAAATACTTCCTCCAAGGCAGCGACTACCCGATCATTAGCCTCGGAACGTACTTTGTGGGGTTTGCCTTTAATCAGCAGTTCTTCCCCGGGAAGTTCATAGGTTTGCCCATCGGCAAGTTCCATCCCGGTTTCCCCTGCTCCCGGCAAAAGTAAATCGGTTTTTTCGCTATCTTCCGAGGCTGGTTCCGCTTCTTCCTCTTCCGTACTGGTCAATACCTTGGTCGCTGTGGCATCTGTAGGTAGCTGCAAACGGGAAGTTCGCGTTTTACTTTCAGGCTGTGAGGACGACTTTTCCGAGACTTCCGACACCGCTGGTTCTAATACCTCGGTTACCCCCTTGGAGTCTTCTTCCTCGCTATTTTGTGCCGCTGCCATCCTTTCCCAGCGCTTCAAACGCCGGGTGGGTGGAGTCGGATCCGCAGTATCGTCTGATCCTTTACTCGTGCTTTCGGTTTCCGCTGCCGTGTCCTCGGTATTCAAGGAACGAGCTTTAACCCCCTCGATCAGGGTCCGAACTACCCCGATGGCTTGCGAAATAGAGGTATCGGTAGCAATTAGTAACGAGTAAAGCCCCAGTAGCAACAACAAAATTATTGCGCCCGGCGCAGAAACAAGGATTTGCAAGGGATGACCAAAAAGCCATCCTAAAATCCCCCCTGATTTTTCAATAGACACCAGATCGGTTATCCCGGGACTAGCACAAGCTACATGGGTAATTCCGGTAATCGCTGCCGCTATCCCAATCGCTCCCAGCAAAACATTGAGGTGAGGATTTTCCGGGTCCCGGTTACGAAAAAGACCAATCGCCGCCCCTACTAAGATTAGCGGGGCAATAACGCTGTAGATACCTAGCAAACCAGCAGCTACATGATGTAAAACCCGGGTGGCCAAAGCGTCCATCGCAAACCATTCGGTTAACGCCGACATGGTAGCTAAAGCAATTAGTAAAAAAGCTATCCCATCTCTGACCCGTGAACTGTCAGCGGAGGGATGGGAAGGATTCTGTTTCTTACTATTTTTTTTCGCAACCATAACACTGGCACTTTACCTTTCCGGAGCACCCTGCCGCTGATTGCCACGCCGCCGGCAAACAACTTAGCTGTTCAAAGCGATTTAGCTTTTCAAAGAATAGGCAGTTAGCGATAGGAATCTATCTCGCCAATCCGCTCATCGATCTCCGATTCCAGGGGACAGGTATCGTTGCCTTGTTTTTCTGCTGCCAATGCCCCGGCAACATTGGCCCGTTCTAGAGCCGGAATCCGCTCGCGTCCCTTAACTAGTTCTGCCAACAGCACTCCGGTATGAGCTGCCCCCACTCCTAAGGTGTCGGAAACCTTAATGCTTAGGGTAGGCACCATAGTTTGCTGCTCTGCGTCTATCAGTTTGGCTCCATATGCACCGATTCGTTCTACTGCCCAAGCTGATTCGGCAAGTTTTTCGGCGACATAGCCACAACTTAAATGCCCAATCGAGCCCGGCAAGAATCGGGATTCATGCTCATTGCAGGTAAGCACATCAACGTAGGGCAAAACTTCCGATACATATCGGGGTTCAATTTGAGAAATCTGGGGAGTCGCCGCCATTACCACTGTTACCTCTGCTGGTAGGGAGGGTAGCCATTGGGCTAGCGCTGCCCGATAGGAGGTATGGGCTAGATCCCCAGCAGAAATGTAAACCACATCCCCGGGGTACATAGAAACTTTTTCTAGTTCCCGCCCCGAAATATCGATTTCCACCCCAGTGGTGAGTACTGATGCATAATATCCGCCGGCCTCAATCATCTGGATTTTCATCCCGATATCCCCCACTACTTCCACGGTGCGGGTTTTGATATTTGCAGCACGCAATACTTGCCTAGCTTGGGTGGAGTTCGGCCCAGTCCCCAGACACGACATATTGACTACCGGTACCCCCTGCCGGGAAGCAGCTAGCATTATTTCCGCCGCTTCTCCCACTCCAGGCCGTTGCGCACTCCCGAGGACGGTGGTACCGCGTTCGGGCAGCCGCGACATTTTCAGGGGCAGAGTCAAGACCACCGCCGCTACCGAGACCAGTTTATTTTGTTCTTCCACTATTTCGTCCTACCTAAATCTTTTCCTTAGTTTCGGGGTTTAACGAACGGGAAAGCCAGCACCTGTCGAATATCGCACCCCATCAGCATCATCGCCATCCGGTCCATTCCCAGTCCTAACCCGCCGAGAGGGGTCATCCCTAGTTCCAAACAGTTCAAGAAATCCTCATCCAGGCTCATCGCCTCTGGATCGCCCGCCGCTGCGGCAAGCGATTGCTGAGTAAAACGTTCCCGCTGGTCACGTGGATCAGTTAGTTCGCTGTAAGCGGTTCCTAGTTCCATCCCGAAAGCCACCAGATCCCAGCGTTCTGCCAAGCG
>CAMYAU010000052.1 GCA_947253735.1 uncultured Varibaculum sp.
CCCCTAAAACTGCCAATCGAGTGGCAGTTCCCGATTTCAAAGTGGCAGTTTTGGGTGTGAAACCGACAAAAACTGGGTAGAAAACCAGTCCAAAACCCCAAAATTCCAATTTTTCTCGTATCCCTACCGATTTTGAGCCTTCGTAGCATCGAATTCTCGTGCGAACGTAAGTAATTAATTCTCTGAGTATAGGAGTATGCCTGACAAAATTGGCAGTTCTGGCAGTTCTGGCAGTTTTACAAGTATTACCCCAGTTAGATAGTAGTTTGCTTAAATTTTTAAATTGGCAGTTTTGGTTTCAAAGTGGCAGTTTTGCCCCTTAAAACTGCCAATCGAGTGGCAGTTTTGCACTTCTTTTCGGTGCAAAACCTCGCGCCCTACGTAAGGGAGCGTGAAAGATTTTTCGTTTAGGCTGTTTGGCAAAATCTTGGCGAGCGTCGGGATTGCCGCCCTTACGGTGCCTGTGGCGGGTCATGCCGAGTGGTGGGTGGCGCTACTTTTTGCGCTTGCCCTTTGCGCGCTTTCTCGGGCGGTAAGTAGAACCTGGCTTATTCCGCTATGGATTTCAGCGCTAGTGCTTCTTGGCACCAATATGTCTGCGGCTGGCTTTGGCGCGGTCTTAGGCCTTAGCTTGCCACTTATTTGGGTTCGCCGGGTCGAAGACCTTGGGGTAGGTATGGAGCGGCTTGTAGGAGCCACCCTGTTTGTCTTTCTCGGCATCTTGCAAGGCCTGCTTTATGGATTCTTGCCAGGAGCGTGCCTTTTAGCTGCATCTATTCCCATTGTTTTTGCTTTTACCCCCGCGCCCTACAGAAGGGTCGTGACCTTTTTGGCGCTAGCAATGGAGACGATTTTGTTTGCAGCAAACCTTGAGCTGATGTTCTCAGCCATTTGTGGGGCAGTTTATGGCCCCTCCATCGCTCGGGCCGCCTTAGGGGCAGCAGATACGCCTAAGCGTCTAAAAAAGCCGTCTATAGCCCTTGCAGGGGAGGAGAAGAAGTGAAATATCAAAACGTAAGCGAAGCAAGCGGTAAGAAGCTAGCCTCAAGCGCCATTGATCCTTTAGTGGCCTTATCTCGTGGATACCGCAGGGTCGAAAACGCGAGCGAGTTAGATATATCTGCTTCCCAAAAGCGGCAGGCGGAAAAGATGGGCGGTGCAGGCCCGGTAATGGTCATGCCTTGGCACCGCATCGACGAGGTAGCCTCAAGCGCCTCTCGCCTTGAGGTGGCGAAGGAGTCTTGCATTCAGCTGCGCCCAGAAAACCCGGTGGTAGGTACTGGCGGTAAAGTGGTTAAATATTTAAATCTTAAGGGCGAAAAAATGCCTTTAGATATTCACCCGGCTACCCCGATAGAAAACATAAAGAATCCCGATATTATTTATATAACTGAGGGTCTTTTAAAAGCAGATTCTTTGCTTAGTAATATCCTAAAAGAAAATGAAATAAATACCGAAATAAAGAAAGACGACGATAAGACTTCGGCTACCGTTCGGCTACGAAAAGCCTTAGAATCCTTGGGCTTCCGCCCCTTAATCATCTCGATTGTAGGGGTAGCGAACTGGAGAGGGCCTGGCATTGAGAGCCTTGCTATTAAAGGCAAAAAAGTAGTTGTCGCTTTTGATGCTGATATTGCCTCGAACTTTAACGTATGGACCCAGGCCGACAAGCTCTCCCGCTTCCTGATTGATGACAAACAGGTATCTAGCGTAAAGTTTTTGACCCTAGATGGCGAGGAAGAAAAAACCGGGCTAGATGACTTCTTTGCCGCTGGCGGCACCTATAGCGAACTGGAGGATGCTTTAACTGATCTTCCGCCCCGGCCCAAAGCAGACCTTACGCCAGACGTGGACGGCGATATTGAACTAAAACGCTGGTACATCTCCAAAGACGGCACCGCAGCGCTAACCTATGTACCCCCGAACGCCGAGTCTGGGTTTGATGGGGACTGGCTGAAAGTATGCGACCTGGGCGGGCGTATCAAATCTATTTTCACGACTCGCTGCCCAGAAGACCGCGAAATCGAATCCGGAAAATCCCGCCCACTAGGAGATAAAGACCCCTACCAGGTAGAAGTAGAAGTATCGTACCGAACAGGGGACGGCAAAGTTGTTACCGGGGTTATTGCCGGTTCCTCCCAAATGCTTGATACTCCGCCTAATCGGTGGCGTAAAGAATGTAACGCTTCTATTCCGGCTTCTATCTCGCTGCATCCGCAGTGGCCACCAAAAGAAGGCGACCTGTGGCTTAGGGCAGTTAAAGCGCACCGCTGGCAAGAGATAGAGAAAAAAGTTGTTTACGAAGTAATGGGGTATCGTCCCGGTAGCGGAAATGGCGCTCCAGATTTTCTGGTGGGCACCCAAAAAATATCTCCTGATGGGGTAGAAGAGATTGCTGATCCGCCAGTTACCGAGGAGATGCTAAAGGGTTCTTATTCTTTTGGGGTTAGCGAACTGGGAGCTTTTGGCACTGAGGAGTGGAAGGGTCAGGTTCGTGAAGCCTTGGGGCTTATGACTAAGGTGCTCTATTTTGGGGCATATCGGGGCGGGGGTAATCTTCAGCACGCCCGCTCGATTGCTGACATAGTGGTGGGCGCATCTTTGTTTAACACCTTGCCGATTCCTTCCCGGCTTTCAACTATGCTGATTGGGGCTCCCGGTACTGGTAAGTCTTGGACTGCTAGCCAGATGATGAACTTTTGGACCAGCCCAGATAGTTGCTGGACTAATAACCATCTGCCAGGAAACGCGGGGGATACTTCGGCTGCAACTGAGATTGCGCTAGCGTCCCCTCCGATTTGGTGCGTAGATGACCTGGCCCCTTCTTCTTCTAAGCGGGCAAGTGATGCGGCTAAAGAGGCGGTGGCTAACGCGATCCGCGCTATCCATAACCGCACTGGTAAGCGCCGTTCCAACCCGCAGCTAACCAGCGCGAACGTAAGGGTTCCTAACGCGGTGTTAGTGGTTACCGGAGAAAACCCGTTGCAGGGCGAAAGTATTAGGCAGCGCACTATCGAGATTTTCTTTTCTCGTGATAAGGATGATCCGTCTCGCAATACGCTGGGCAAAAATGAGGACGTGATGTTTGCCGAAGACGTAGCTGAGGATGGGTATTATTCGCTGATTACTTGCGCAATGATCCAATACATCCAGCATCTAGGCATCCAGATGGGTTGGGAAAATCTCACCAAGTCCCTAAAGAAGTCTTTGGATAAAAAGACTGCCGCCTTACAAGACCTCGCGCGCACGCGTGGGGAAGATGCGGGCAGTTTTAAGCGGCGGGCAGAGATTTGTTCCCAAGTAGTGCTTGCCTTATCAGTGCTGCGTTCCCTTGGCGAATATGTAGGGGCCGAAGATGAATACTGGAGCGAAATTTTCACCGATAAAAAGGCTTACCAAAGCCAGGTTAATGAGCGGGTCTTGGCGCTGTTTTATGCTTCTTCTTCTGAGGTGGAAGAATCTGGTCTTGGAGAGCAGGCCTTGTCGGTTCTTTCTGGCAAGCTCCTTTCTGGTGCGGTGCATCTTCGTAGCGCGTTTGATTCTTCATCCCCCTATGGTCAGCCTGCGATTGACTCTATGATCGGGTGGGCTAAAGGGGATGGCACTAGCCCGAATAGTCCTTGTATTGGGTATGCGCTTAATACCGAGCCAGATGGCACGGGTAAAAGGATCGCAATTATTAATACCCAAAGTGCCTATAAGGAGATCAAGGGCGATATTGAGCTGCATGGCTTTTCTAGGTCTGGTCTTTGGAACGCTATGTGGGCTGAAGGCATAGCCCAAAAAGGCTTTGGGACACCTAGGCGAAAGATTGCTGTCCAGGTACGAAGAACGAGCGCCGATGGGCAAAAGATCGACATATCCGGGGTTCCGATATTACTCGACAAGTTAATTGGCAATGGGGGAGACGATGGCAGTGATTAATAGCGAAAAGTTATACGGTCTGATGCGCGAGAGCGTCCCGGAAGCAGACGAGCAGGTTTTACGGAAGTTAGCTACACGGCTGGCTAGGGCTCCGATTTCTGGTTTTTGGTGCCTAGAGGATCACCCGGCTTTTGCTAGGTTCTTGGGCCCTATTGCTGCCTTGTCTAAAGCTGGGGTGGTAACTAGCTGCTACGAAGTGCTGGGAGTACTGCGAGTGTGGCTGAGTTTCAAAACATTAAGCGAACTAACTGAAAGAGAAAAGGCGTGAAAACAGCGGTATATTTTGGACGCGACGAAGTAGCTTTGCAGCATATCGAGGGCGGCCAGAGCGTTCTTTGCGAATACGAGGCTTTGGTTGGTAACCGTTTTAAGGACAGCGGGTTAAAAACATATATACCGTATGTGGCAGTCTCGGCAAGTTTTATTGGCGGCGAGCTGGAGTTTTCCTGGTTCGAGGGCGGAAACGGGGGGTTCACGAAGTTGGATAACGATCTTTTGCCGAAAGATATTATCGAAGATTACCGCCCGATGGATAACAAATCGGGGCAAACCCTGTATCTGATTGGGGCCTACTACAATGTCCGGGTAGTGCGATCCTTTAAGGGTACGGGCGAGCCCTTAACGGAAAGCCAGGTGCTAGAACATTTCTCGGAGATGGAAGACTTGGCCTTTACCGAAATCGCTGGCGTTTAATCGCAGGTGATCTTGCTTAGAATCCCCGGTTTGCCGTCTTTTTTATCCGTCCAGTATTTCAATTTTAGATGCACTATATAGCGCTCGCTATTGCCGTATTCGGGGTGGCAGGTGGTCATGGTCATTAGTCGCTCAGTAGGCGTAGCTCCCGCCTTGTTTGGTACGGGCGCGATAACGCTGGTGTTTTTCGGACTGACGATCTGGTGACCCGTAACTTCATAGACAAGGAACGCGTCGCGGGTTTCCACTACTACCTGCTTGCCTTTGGTTAGGGTGTCTATGCGGCGGAAGTTCGACCCAGACGTTCTACGGTGCGCAGCCACCGAAAAGTTTCCAACCTCGCCTTCTCTGGCGGTGGTGGGGTAGTGTCCGGCAAAGCCTTGGTCTAGCACGGCGCTAGATACTCCCGCCTTGATAGGGATTTGCATTCCTTTCCAGTCCGGTACGTGCAGGATTCCGATGGTTTCTCTATCTCGGACGGGTTTTGGCTTTGGGGGAGTATCGGTGCGCTCATGCTTGGCAATATCGGATACGCAGGTAACCTTATGGAAGTTTTTTACTTCCGCGCTTCTTTGCTGGCCTGCCTGTATGTCTGACCCGAAAGTTTGCCAAAGCGCAACCGAGCCAAGTGCTATGGCCAAAGCGAGCATTGCTAGGGAGAACAGATATAAGGCTTTGCCGGACTTTTTGGACCGGTGGCGAGGTACATATTTTTGTTTCTTGCCCACCTTTTTGGGTTCGCTATCCCAGCCGGTCGGCCTACCAACTTTTTCCCATTTAATAGGTGGCAGCTCTATCTCAGTGTCCGCCACTGGTTTTCGCTCTAGTTCTTCTCTATTTTTCCTCACGCAGCCCTTGTAGGGCGCGCGGCCAGTGGTTTTCTTCATGCGCCCTACATAGGTAATGGAGGTTACAACAATGATCAGCATCTATTTCGACGAAGACACTAGCTTCATGGATCACATTGAATCCTACGAAATTTATTATCGGGACAACCTGGAAGTCTCAGCGATTCTCGGCCAGCTCGATACCCAGTACGAACCGGACTGTGAGGCCGAGTCTCGCAATCAGGACATATACGAGGGCAGCAAAACCGCTGTTACGATTCGCGGTGACGCACGGGAGATAGACCAGCTGGTAGAAGCCTTGCGCGGCGGATACGACGATATTTTAGAGCCTTGGATGGAAGGTGATCCTTGGTTTTTGTCCGAGGCGGTAGAACTGACCGATATGGACGCTGCCGACATGTCTTTCCTGCTTGGGAAATATGGTGAGAAGATGCCCAAGGGTTTGCGCGCTAATTTTATCTATTACCTAGCAGCGGCGTGGAGAAAACCCCAACGGGGCATTCTCGGCGGGGCCACCGTACGGCTGATGACCTAGCGGTCGCCGCATAAAGCAGGCCCCGCCCAAAATGCCTAGACGGGGCCTGATGCTTCTTAGAGCGGCAAGATACACACATGGAACAGGCCGCTTGTGTAAAGCTAGCCCCGCCTGAAATGCCCAGACGGGGCTAGATACTCCTTCAGCGCCTGGCTGACGAGCTAGAAGCTATTTTACCATGCCCGTTCCGGTGCCTAGTAGCACTGCCAGTGGCGCACCAGTCTTGGTCTTGGTCATCAGTGTCCTCCTTAAACCGCTATCAATCGTCATCCAGTGATGAAGGGTCTTTTACCACACCTGATCCTGGATTAAGAGGCATGATAGACTCCGAAGTTACTATGCCGGTTCCGGTGCAGACCATTTTTTCTTTGGGTCGCAAAACCTTCTTCGGGCAGGTTACTTTTACTCCTTTAGAGTCGGTGGCTTTAATACCGCTTACTTTGGATACCCCGATGTTTTTCACTTCGTAAGTGAAGTTCACGATGGTGCCAGTAGGGAAGGTCTTTCCCGATCCCACTCCGTTACCTTTCTTGGTGACGATCATTTTGCTAATCAGTGGGTCTAGCTGCTCGAATAGGTACATTCCCCGTCCCATGCCGGTTTCGATAGTCGATCCAGATCTAATATTTACAATCGCCCAGAGGTCGTCTTGGTCGAGAGCACCCCCACCTATACTCCAGGCTTCCGTCTTAGGGGTACCCTTATCTGTCCAAAGCACAGTATCACTGCCTACGTGCAGGCTGTCACCTGGGGTTAATAACTTTACATGTCCTTGCGCCCTGTCGGTGCGGTCATAAGATTCTCGCCCTTCACCGGGGCTTCCTACGTATCCCGGTGAAGTAATACCTCTAATAAGCGTATTGTATCTGCCAGGATTTACAGTCCCATCTTTATTAAGGAAGTTAACTGTAAAATTTAGGCTATGGGGGTAGTTCACATAGTGGTCTAATGTCTCATTAATTTCCACCATTGGTAAGAAACGGCCAATTTTAAGGGATGGGATTCCCGACTCTTTGTAGTATATTTCGGGGGACCATTCTCCAGGGCTGTGTACGTCCTCTTTACCAGACGAGCTCCAACTAGTCTCGTTGACCAAGAGCATGAATCGGACGGCTTCAATCTCTTTTCTAGTGAAAGTTTTCTTCTTCTCCTTGTTGTCTTCGTGAAAATAGTCGGCAACTTTTGCGTTTATGTCCTTTATTGTTAGTTGCACGTCCAGCATTTCCCAGGTGTTCTTATCTATTGCCGCATCGTCCCACTGTAACGTGATTGTGCCTGGCAGTCGTTGGTATTCGCCGCCGTTATCTTTTATCGCAGCCTTGTTAATATACTCTACGTACATCCGGGTGCCTTGGACTAGCTTAAAATTCCCATCCGGGCTTAAAACCGCAGTCGCGCCTGGTGCTACCGGGTCTGGTCTTTTAGCGCCTCCGCCCACAACTTTCGCATCATTTAGATCGAAGGCCGATGCTGTTTGGATGGTCGAGTCCGGGATACCCGGCGTTTTGGCTTTGAATTCGTCTCTTTGCGTTTGCAGTCCTTCTGCTCTCGCGGTCGGGGGGGGGTGGCACAAATGAAAGATGTAGCAAGTAGAGCCACAGTAAACAGCAGCGCTAGTGCAGCCCCAGTTTTAGTCTTGGTCATGGTTTTCTCCTTAAACTCGTCCTCATCTGGTGCAAGTAATAGCCTCGCCAGGCTTTAAAATCGCGTTAGGGGTGCAGTGTTCCCCGGTTGTAGCAGGTCATAGACTCTTCAGGGGCTAGACTCTGCTTCGGGCAATCGAAAAATCCCAAGGAGTCAACCCTCTTACGCAGCCATACTGTTTTAACACCAACATTTTCTATTTTGTATGCGAACTGGACGCTGGTCCCCGCTTCAAATGTGTGTCCCGAGCCTAAGCCGTTACCTTTTATGCTTACGTCTAGCGCAGAAAAAACCGGGTCCAGCTGCGAGAACAAGTTCATTGTGCCTGAAGAGCCGAGTTCAAATGTTGACCCAGATCTAATACGTGCTAGCGCCCAGCTTTTCACATCGTCCCCATCGGTTTCCTCTTCGGACCAGGCTTCCTTGGGGACATAAGAGTCTTCGTCCGTATAGAGAACAGTATGTTCTGTTAGGTAGAGCCTATCTCCCTCAGTTAACAGCTTGATATGTTCTTGTGACTTGTCTCTGCGGGAGTAATCTTCTTCCCAAGCACCGTCGAACTTATACTGACCGGGCATATCAATATCAGTGACAATCATATTGAATCTACCTTTATTCTCAGTCCCGTCCCGGTTCAAGAAACGAACAGTGTAATTCCCATAAGAGGTTGCCTGATAATCCCTGCAACGATCTGCGGTTACCACCGCCAGGGAAGAGAATCCTTCGTCCTTATACCATTTTTTAGGGTCTATGGCACTAGCCTTATGCATATCCTGGATACTGGAATCACCTGCGATGGTGCGGTTTGCTAGTAATGTTACTGCCGGGCAACCACCGTTAATGGTCGGAGCATAGCCGCTGCCCCTAAAGCTAACTAGACGTAGGTTAATGTCGGAAATGGTAAGTTGCACGTCCAGGACTCTGCCGGTGGTGTTGTCTACCGCTGCCCTGTCCCACTGTAAAGTTATAGATCCGGGGAGTTTGTTGTATTTGCCTATTGCGTAAAATATCGGGTCGCCATAAGCATATTCGACAAACATCCTTTCTCCTTGTATCAGACGGAATTTACGGTCCGGGGAGTAAGTGACAGTCGTGTTTCGCAGAGGGCCACTTTTTTTCGCGGAACCGCCCACAACTTTCGCGTCATTTAGATCGAATGCGGAAACTGTTTGGATGCTAGCCGTCGGTAAACCATCTGTAGTATCTTTGAATCTCTCCGTGGCGGTGCTGGCCCACGCTTGGGGGGTTTTGGGCCCAAAAGCACTCCCTGCGAGGCAGGCTAAGGTTAGTGCGAGTGCTGGAATTATTAAGGTAAGTCTTTTAAGAATATTCTTACTCATGTTTTCTGTCTCCTATGGTGACAAGTAGCCCTACGGAGAGGGCCACTCCGCCAACTCCTAATCCTGCTCCTACATAGAGCTTGTCCATTATTAGTAGTACGGGGCTTGATAGCATGGCTGCTACCGCGAGGAATGCTAGAAGGGTTCTAGTCACGGGTCCGACTCCTTCGTAATGCTCCGCCGCCTAGCAGCCCTGTCCCGGCGATAATGATGGCTCCTAGAATTCCTGCCCCGGTTATGGCTAGTTGCTTAGGTACTGGCGGGGAGGCCGGTTTATCTGGCGGGGCGATTTCTTCTGCTTCAAGGCGGATTTCGACTACCGCTTTTTGCGGGCCAGCGTTCGCGCGGTTGCCACTGGTAGCTTCAAAATCAAGCTTGTAGTCTAGCGGGGTAGTTACCGCGTCTAAGGCTTTAAGCTCAGCCCCGTCAATATCTTTTAGTGGCATAGGGCTGCTCATATCCTTTACTGGGATATTGTTGACGGTTAGGTCTTTGAAGAAGTCATCTTTTCCGCCATCCAAAATAGATTTCTGGGTAGCCTTTAAACGAATCTTCTTGCCTGTTTGGTTGCAGACCTTAAAGGTTTTCTTTTCGCTTATCCCTGGCGCGATAGTGCCGCCCTCTAGAACTGGCACCCTAGCAATATATGCCCCGCCATCACGTACAAAGTCAGTGACCGAGCTTTTTACGCCGGAGTCAGTAAACGCTATATCGTAGTCTGCGCCCGTGCAGCCACCCGCTGCTAGGGCTGCCGATAGCATGATTGCGCTAAGCATCTTTTTTGTGCCTGCCTTTCTTGGAGGTCTTAATAATGGATAAGCCCACTAGGGCGAGGGAGAAAATACCTGCCCCGATCTGGTAAGGGCGGTGATAAACCCCGTATTGGTTAAATACGTCTGCCACAATCCCGCGTACCTGACTTCGGTTAATAGAGGCATCATCTGCCCCGTTAGCATCCCCTCTAGTGGTTAGAGTTTTCCCGCCTGCATTTACTGCTACTACCCGGTGTACGATCGGTACCGCACTGCCGTGCTGGTCAAACATTATTACTTGTCCGGTTTTGATTTCTTCGGTGGGGCGGATAAGTACATATGACCCGGTTTTTATGGTCGGTTCCATTGAGCCGGTTTGGATTTGATAGATTTTTCCGCCCATGAAAATCGGGTAAACGTTTACAGCGAGTATCCCGATGATCCCAAGCGTACCGAGCGTGCCGAGAAGTTTCTTGAAGATTTTCATCGGCTACACCTCACGTTGTCACGGTAGAAATTCACCTTGGCGGTTACCGTCTCGTATTCTCGGTTTTTTCTGGTTAGCTTCGCGGTCCAAGTATCGCTAGCTTCAACTAAGTTAGAGGACTCGTCAGTGCCCACTACGTTTACAGTGTTGCTGTAAGTGCCAGCGTCTTCTTCCTTTACGGTTCCCGTAATTTTTGCTACAACACATGCATACTTCGCCGTTGAAGGGATGTCTTCTTGCTTCCCGGTAGCGGCGCTGCACGAGCATTTAGAAGGGTCGTCGACCGGGAAAACGCTATATGTATAACCCGGTTTTTTCGGAGACATATCCAGATTCACCTTGAAGGGTTTACCCGA
>CAMYAU010000053.1 GCA_947253735.1 uncultured Varibaculum sp.
GCTAGCTTGCGTTTCCTGCATTGGTTGAATGTATTCCTGATCGTTATGCTTTCCGTAACGGGCTACTACATTATGGATCCTTTCTTTGGAGATACTTACTTTCAAGGGATTGATCCGGGATACCTTATGGGGATCATGCGTTTTATTCACTTTGCAGCAGGATTTGCCTGGCTGGCGGTGGGGGTAGCCCGGGTATTTATTGCCTTCATCTCCAAGGACCGCTACATGCGCTGGGAGACATTCTGGCCGTTTAAGAAGAAGCAGGATTGGATAAATTTCAAGGAAACCGTAGGTTTCTACCTGTTCCTCCGGAAAGAAAGCCCGCTATATGTGGCGCATAATCCCCTGCAGCAGATGGCTTACACCTCTATCTATGTATTAGGGGCTTTCCAGATGCTGATAGGAGTAGCTTTATACGCTTTGCCCTATAAAAACTTCAATCTGTTCTGGCGGATTTTAGCGGCTCCCAATGATTGGCTAGGAATCCCGGCTATGCGTTTAATCCACGCGATGATTATGTTTGCTTTCTGGGCTTTCGTGATTGGGCATATTTATTTAGCTTTCCGGGCAGATTCGCTTGAGCGCCACGGAGGTATTTCTTCGATGATCTCCGGTGGAGTTTGGATGCGTCGCACTTCCAAACCTTATGATGCCCCCGAACTATAGGATGAAAGGAATAGATGACGTCAGGTAACTCCACTCCGGCGAGTTCTTCTTCCCCTAGCTTTCCCGAGAATTTCGAGTCTGAAACTCAGCAGCGAAAATCTACTAGCGATAATTATTTGCCCCTCCCTGACCCTACCCAAGCTGATGGGAGCGCCTGGGAGGGGAGCCGCTTCACCGTATTAGCAGTAGGTAATCCCATCATGGGGGATGACGGGATTGGTCTGGAGATTCTGGCTAGTCTGAAAGCTTTAGTTCCCCAGCGCCCGGCGTGGCAAGCAGCGATTGCTGCCGGAGAGCTAGCGCTGCTAGAAGGGGGGACTAACGGGATGGAATTGGTTCCAGTAGTTCAAGAGGCCGAGCGACTCTTGATCCTAGATTCGGTAGCCGCTGGTAATGGGCGCCGGCCAGGACAAGCACTACATCTGAGTGGAGACCATGTGCCGCGCCTGTTATCTATGAAGATGTCCCCCCATCAGGTAGGCCTACTAGATGTTCTAAGTTCTGCTCGTTTAACTGGGAAAGAACCAGCGGTACTGGAAGTTGTGGGGGTAGTTGGTGAAAAAGTATCTCTACAATTGGGACTGACTGCCACCGCCGCTTCGGGAATCGTGCCCGCTACCGAATATGCGGTTCAAATTTTAGATTCTTGGATTGAAAGTTCGGATCTTTAATAAACTGCAGGTGTTATGGGCAGCTGCAGGATTGCGTAGCGCACCCGTGTTTTAGGCTTTGTCCCACTCCACCCAGGAAATTTCGAATTCACGACCGTGGCTGAGATTCCCAGTGGGCATCCCGCATTTTGGGCACAGCAACGCAAAAAATTCATCAATTTCTACATCTTCTCCACAGCTATCGCAATAAACACTGGCAGAAATGCTTTTTACTTCAAGTTCGGCCGTAGCACAGATGGTGTTTTCGCGGGCTATTGGCCAAGAACCATAGAGAGCCTCGGGGATAGCACCGGACATAGTGCCCACATTTAGCGCCACTTTTTGAACTCCGGTAACCTGATAATCAGCGTCAGCGGCGGCTTTTTCTACCGCTGCCACTACCGAAGTTAATAGCCCAAGTTCATGCATATATTCATTTTCCCAGGAGAGTCATGAAAATCAACCTAGATGAAATCATTGATCCTATGGAAGGGCGGGTAGTGGTGTCTGCGGACCCGCAAGGACATGCGCAGGCCCGCTTTGACCTGCAGGGTTTGCCGCGGATAGATGGCATGTTGTTAGGAAAATCAGCCCTGGAAGCTGTGAAGATGACCGAACATTTATGTGGGATTTGTCCGGTAGCTCATCATCTGGCAGGGATTCGCGCCCTCGATGCTCTCAGCGAAAGCTTGCCGCTATCGCGGGCATCCGAGCTAACCCGCCGCCTCCTGCATTACGGATCGATAGTGGAAACCCATTCGCTGAGGTTTTTGTTACAGGAGCGAGATAGCGGGATCGTCCTAAAGAAAATCTCTAAGAAAATGCTGGTAGCTGCCGGATCTTCAGGGCATTTTCCGGTTACTGCGGTTCCCGGGGGTATCCGGAGTTGGCCGGAGATAAAAAACCTGCAGAGCTTACAGGCAGATCTGCCTGCAGCCTTGCAAGTTGCTGAAAAGCTTAGCGAACTAGCTGTTAAGGTTCAGCCTAAAACTGAGGTATTCAGCAAGTTTGCGGGGGCAGATATGGCCTTGATCGACGAGGACGGAGATCCGGATATTTTCGGAACCAAGGTAAGGGTAGTGCGAGCAGGGAGAAAACTCGCCGAGTTCGAATTCTGTCAGTGGAACCAGCGGGTTGCCGAGGAGAATCCGGGTGCACCGGCTCCGCGCCCCTATCTGAATGCTTTGGGGCCCGCGCAAGGGCGTTATCGGGTGGGCCCGGTCGCTCAGCTTTCGGTGGGTACTTTGCCTAGTGAAATCGCAGCTAAAGCGCAATCTCTCTGGTTATCCGGGAGTCGTGACGCTGCTGGCGCGCGGGCGATTATTACTTTGCACGTACTCGAGCGAACTGCTGATTTAGTTGCTGAACTTATTAGATTGCTGGAATCAAGTGAACTGGAGGAATACCCCCAGGCGAAGCCGGTAGTCTTTCATCCCGGAACCGCCACCGGTCTGGTGGATGGTCCGCGAGGGATTTTGGCTCACACCTACGCGACCGATTCTCAGGGACAAATTAGCGCAGCTACGATTCTGACCCCCACTGCCCAAAATGAACCTTGGCTGGCGGAACTACTTACGCAAGCAGTGGCGCTTGCAGATGAAGTTAGGGCTAATGCTTTGGAAGAATCTATTCGGGAGGCCGATCCCTGCTTGCCAATCAGTTCTGCCCCGGCAGGGCAAATGGGGCTAAAAGTTGATAATCTCTAAAAGTCGGGGGAGTGCCCTGAGACTAGAGGACGAAATACCCCGGCTAGAAAGGACGTAAGCCATGTGCGTGGGAGTGCCCTGCAAGGTGCTATCAATTGAATCAGGCGTGATGCCCATGGGGCGCATCGAGGTAGCCGGGAAAATCCAAGATATCTGTATGGCCTATCTCCCCGAAGCACAGGTGGGTGACTATGTCCTGATTCAAAATGGTTTTGCTATGAACCTATTAAGTGCCGAGGAAGCCCAAGAATCTCTGGACACCTGGAAAGAATTGGGTGTGACCGCCTAGAACAGTACAGGCTTATAGGAGTGGCTAGTCATTTGCCTAAAGTAGTTTGCTAGACTTGAAAGCGAACTCACAATCATTTTAAGGAGTCATTATGGCATGTTTTATTGTTCCTACCGCAGAAGCGGTGGTAGTAACGGTAGCTAAGAAACAAATCGCCAGGAAAGCCAAGAAGGGAGCCTCTCCCGAGAGCACTCAGCGCTCGCTGAATCTGGTGCGCAAGTTGACCTGGCTAACCAACCTGCTATGGGGTGGAGCTTTGCTGCTAGCCTTCGAACACATCTGGCACGGCGAAGTGGTGCCTTATTTCCCGTTCTTGACAGCTTTGACTGAGCGTTCAACCACCCAGGAGATGCTATTTGAAATGGGAACTGTTGGCGTGGGGATGGCCGTACTGGTCACCGTAGTTTGGGGCGTAGGACTAGCCCTGATTCGTGCCAATGAACGTCGCACTAGCCGAACTCCTGAAAAGATCGAGGCCTAAAGGATAACCATGACTCTAGTAATTACACTTATTGCTGCTATCGCCTCCACCGCTTGGTGGTATGCGCATGCTCCCCAGTCGAAGATGCGGGTAGACCTCCTGTGCTGGATGTATTGGGGTGCCTCCCTGATGTGGACAGTTGACCTGGTCAACGAATATATAGAAGAGGGTGCGGAGGTATTTTCGCCTGCAGCTAGCGATATGCTAAATGACGCCTACCTGGGGTTGTTCGTGGTGGCACTGGCCGGCATCGTGTGGATCGGCTACCTAATCGTTAAGGATCCGCGCGGAGTGCGCACCCAGCTAATGGCTCAGCGGGAAACTGCTCTTGACCGGGACGCCAGTGTCGATACGAAAGATTTAGTGGCTTCTCGCTAAGTGCAATAGCAGTTTTTCCATCTGGGAAAACTTGCTTAATAAATAAAACTCAATAACTGCGCGGGCAGATGCTTTTACAGTGTCTGCCCGCGCTTTGCTATATCTGCAGTAGCTCATGAACGTGGGACATAACTTTTTCCTCCCGCGACTGTTGATTCATAAAGAGCCGCCTTCATTGGTATTTGCGTTGACTAAGTAGCAGTAGCGCGGGGGATAACTTTTATCCGAGTGGGCGCGGTGGGCATAAGAATTCGGGAAACGTCGCTACGTTTTCCGAATTCTTGGGCGGGAGGAAAAAGTTATCCCTCGCTCCCTAAACGGAGTGTTCTCATTGGCTCCGCGATCGCTTGCAGTCGCCTAACTAGGCAGGGGAAACAGATAAAAGACGAAAACCTTTCTTTGAGGCGAGGCGGCGGGTGGGGTAGCCTTGCGCGCTTAGCCACTTTTGCATCGAATCTGCACCCAGATTCTTTCCCATTACCAAGATCGCCTCCCCGCCGGATTTCAATAGCGGCAACCAGGTTATTAGTAGGTCTTGGAGCGGTTTCTTTCCGATCCTTACCGGAGGGTTAGACCAGATCAAATCGAGTCCGCCCGCGTCTTTCACGGCTGTCAGAATCTCTTGCGGGGTTCCTACCTGCAAGGAAACTCCCGCACGCTGGGCATTAGTACGGGTCAGATCGCGGGCACGTTCGCTTACATCCACTGCCAGAATCTGTGCGTTAGGGCTTAAGATTCCCAAGCTGATAGCTAGCGGTCCCCAGCCGCAACCTAGGTCTAAAAAAGTACCGGCAGCAGGTGGGGTAGGAGCGTTATCCAGTAGCACCGCAGTCGCCTTATCTAGGTGGTGAGCGGAAAACACTCCCTGAGCGCCCTCTAAACAAAACTCTTTTCCCGCTAGAGAAACCGGGATCTGGGTACGTTGGCCGGCAGTAGCGGCGGGTTGATCCGTGAAATACTGTTCCATCACTTCTAGAATATTGTTTTTAGTTTCCGAATGCGCGTGAGCCATAATATATGGCGACAAAGATTACCCAGCGAAAGCTGGTGTCCATAAGAGCCGGGGAAGGAAAGCGGGGTTGCGGTTGGAAAAAGATGCTAAGCAGATCGATAGCGTGCTCGACCAGTACGTTACCGCCTATGCCCGGATTGACCCGTTTAAGGCATCGGAATGGGGAATATCTGGGTATGACGCGCTTCTTCCGGATTATTCCCCTCCGGGAATCTCCGATCGTTACAAACTGCGTAAAGATACTTTAGCGCGGGTGGCTAAGGCACCGAAGGGTACTGCTCGGGAAGTCAGAGAGGCAGAAGGATTTACCTTACTTGCACGAGCCGAGCAAGAAAAATTCGAATCCGGCTTTCTGGCCTCCGAAATTAGCGGAACTAATTCCCCTATCCAGGTTTTTGCCGAAACTTTCAAACTTATGGACGTTAGCAATGAATCGGGAGTCGGGAATCTGATGCGCAGATTCTTGGCTCTTCCGCAAGCGTTTGCAGGATTAGAAACCACGATGAAGGAATCGCGGGACCGGGGTTGGGTTTTTCCCCAGGAAGTATTGGAAATGGTGCTGGGACAGGCAACAATCCTGGCGAATCCCGCTCATGATATCTATGAAGATAAGCGCGCGGAAATGACCAATACCCGGCTGTCGCAAATGAGTCTGCGCGCATTTGAGCGGGGACTTGCTGCTGCTCAGGATGCTTTTTCTGAAATGGCAAGCTTTTTAAAGCTAGAAATTCTGCCGGCCTGCTCTCCGATCAGTTCGATTGATCCGCACTCTTATTTCATTTCTCTGCAGAGCGTGGGAGTGAGTGAGCCTAATCCTGGAGAACTTTTTGAAACGGCCACTGAAGATCTGGTTCGTCTGCGAGCCCGGCGCGATCACTTGCAGAGCGAGCTCGGTAAGAAACATGCTTATCGGCTCTCTGATTTAGAGATAGCAGATGGCTTTGACGTACTCACTTGGGCTATGGAGGATGCTTGGGACAGTCTTAGCATGCAGGTAGACCCGGAGCTAGCTGAGCTGGTTAATCCCGAAACCTCTCTCCTTAAGTGGGAGAATGATCCCCACGGTTGTCTAGTCCACCCCTACTATCCCGCGGGAATCCAAATTTCAGAAAACTCGCGGGTGCTATCGCGTAACTGTGCCGCTAGCCGTGCCCCGCATGCCTATCAAAGCGGAGAAAATCCGGCAGCTATCAGTGGCACAGCCTTCGACTCTTTCCTGGAAATCGATAACCGCTACTTTGCGCTAGCAGCTTTGGAAAAGGGAATCCCGGGCGCTCACCTGTATTCGCGAGCACGACAGGCTTATGGCGCTAATCTTTTTACCCGGATAGCTGCGCATTTACCAGTCTCTAATCTGGGCTGGGATTTGTTCGCCCTGGAGATGGCGCCAGAGCTTTGGGATATCCCCAGTGAGATTAGTTTGCTGGTCCAGGAGCGGATTATGCGTTACGTGGCCTTGGCCTTAGCTGATCTACAGTTATACGGCGGTCAAGGGGAAGGTAAAACTGTATGGGGTTTGCCGGAGGCAATATCTTACCTGAATGAGACGGTTTCTGGCCCCTGGAACCAGGTACTACTGCGTCAACGCTACCTGGGAGTTCCTGCGTTGAGCTTGGCTCCCTGGTACGGTTGGCGGAAATGGAAGCAGGCTTACCAGCGTTTCTTAGATACAGGAGGCCAGGGGTTCGCTGATTTTGTGCGGAAAGTTTCTCCGGCGGGAGCTGTCCATTTCGAAGTAATTGAGAAAATTATTTCTGCTTAGCTGTTCATCTCTGGTCTTACAACTTGGGCGAAGCTAAATAAAATCTGCGGGTTTCTTCCGCAAGTAAGTTTTTCGGGTTTCAGATACGGCTAGCAGCGAAAATCAGAAAGAATATTTCTAATAATTTTGGAAAAGTAAAAGCAAGTTGCCCAAAATATCAACTAACAGTAATAACTCATTATCATTAAAGTTAATAATTTCGCTTTTTAGAAAGGCTAAGCCTATGCGCAGTCCTTGGCGCTCCCTAGTTGCACTGGCAGCTATTACTTTAACTGCCAGCGGTTTGACCGCTTGTAGCAGCAACTCTCCAGCCGATTCAGTTGACCGGATTTCGATTAACGGAGAAGAACCTGCGCGCGGTTTGATCCCCGCTGCCGCTGACGATGATGCTGGGATTAAGATCATAGACCTACTTTTTGCCGGGCTGGTTACCTACGATAAGCAAGGAAATGTGGTCAACGATGTGGCGCAGGAAATAACTGATTCTCCTGACCATAAAACCTGGACCATACAAATGTATACAGACCGCAAATTTTCAGATGGAACTCCGCTGCTGGCAAAGAACTTTGTCCGTGCCTGGAAGGCCTCAGCTGCACAAAAATTGGGAGCAACCACTGCTTTTGAAGCAATCGAGGGTGCTGACGAAGATGGTACCGGCAATCTTAGTGGAGTAATGGCTAACGGTGACTACAAAATAACTATCAAGCTGAAACGACCGGTGGCTGACTTTTCCAATCGTTTGGGAATCAACGGTTTCTACCCGCTGCCAGATAGCGCTTTCGATGAGCAAGGGAAAATTAAAAAAGACTTTGGGAAGCAACCGGTAGGGAACGGCCCCTATACCTTGGTGAGTTGGGATCATTCCACCCGGATGCAATTAGATAAATCCACCACCTATCGCGGTCCGCGCGAAGCAGAAAACGCGGGACTAGAAGTTAAAATCTACGCGGATCTGTCCGCTGCCTATCAGGATTTATTAGCTGGAAACCTGGATGTGCTCGACCAGATCCCGGATGGGGAACTTCCCAATTCGGAAAAAGATCTGGGCAATAACCGCGTTAGCGCAGTGCAAGCCAGTATGCAGACTTTAGATATTGATTACCAGACCAAACATTTTGCGGGAGAAGAAGGCAAACTGCGGCGTCAGGCGATTTCCCAGGCGATTAATCGTCCCGAAATAATAAAAACTATTTTTTATGGTACCCGCCAGGCAGCTACAGACTTTCTACCGCCCCAGATTTTGGGGCATTTCAGAGGGAAAGACAGCAATAAGGTATTGCAATTTAATCCCGAGGCAGCCAAACAATCCTGGAAATCCGCCGATAAGATTAGTCCTTGGCGCGGTGAACTAAAAATCACTTATAACGCGAATGAAACTAATCAACCTTGGGTAGATGCGATTTGCAATCAGCTTTCAAATACTTTGGGGATTAAAGCAGTAGGGGATCCTCAGCCTGATTTCAAGGCCCTACTCGAAATGATGGATGAGCATTCCATGCCCGGTCCTTTCCGAATGGGGTGGTCAATGGGGTATCCCTCCCCGAACAATCTGCTTGCAGGCCGTTATGTGAAGGGCGGTAACGGCAATAAAACGGGTTATGAAAATCCCGAATATACCGAACTCTTGGCGAGGGCGCAGGCTGGAGATACTGCAGAAGAGGCAGCAAAACTCTATCAACAAGCGCAAACTTTGCTGCTGGCAGATCTGCCTTCGATTCCGCTCTGGTCGCCCAGCGCTAATATCGGATATGGCCAACATGTGGGCAAGGTGACTACAGATTGGAAAGGTGAGGTAGCTTTTCATAAAGTTACTAGAAAATAACCATCTCGGAGGATACCGTGGCTAGCAACCAAGTTTCTGATAGTAATCCCGATCTAACTGAGGGGAACAGTCCTCAGCTTCACCGCAAACTAAAGGCTCGTCACCTTAATATGATTGCTATTGGGGGAGCGATCGGAACCGGACTATTCGTGGCCTCAGGCGGCACCATTACCGGAGCTGGCCCTGGCGGTGCTCTGGTTGCCTATGGAGCCATTGGCGTTATGGTGTTCTTCCTAATGCAATCGTTAGGGGAGATGGCCACCTATTGTCCCACCTCGGGGGCATTTGAAGTTTTTGCAACTCGCTATGTCTCCAAATCTTTTGGATTCGCCCAGGGGTGGAACTACTGGTACAACTGGGCGATCACCGTGGCCGCGGAGCTAGTTGCCGCTACCATCGTGATGCAATACTGGTTCCCAGAATCGGTGGTTCCTGCCTGGGTATGGTCGTTGCTATTCTTGGTAATCTTATTTGTCCTCAATGCCTTCACTGTTCGTGGATTCGGGGAATCAGAGTTTTGGTTTGCTTCCATCAAAGTAGTAACCGTAATCATCTTCCTGGTGCTGGGGATCTTGATGGTAATTGGGATTTTGGGGGGAGAATCTCCAGGGTTTACTAATTTTACTCGCGGGGATGCGCCTTTTGTTAACGGCTTTTGGGGCATTATGGGTGTCTTTATGATTGCCGGTTTCTCCTTCCAGGGTACTGAGATGATTGGGATTGCCGCAGGGGAGACCCAAGATCCGGAAACCAATGTTCCCCGCGCAACCCGGGCAGTATTCATGCGGATCTTGTTGTTCTATATCGGGGCAATTGCCGTGATTGCTTTTCTGATTCCCTACACAGATCCCGCTCTTCTACAAGGAGCCAACGCGGATTCAGATACTGCCAAAGGCTTTACCGAGGCAGTAACTAAGTCTCCGTTTACCTTGCTCTTTGAACGAGCGGGGATCGCGATCGCGGCGGGAGTAATGAACGCAGTTATCCTCACCTCTATTCTGTCTGCCGGGAACTCGGGAATGTATGTGGCTACCCGTATGCTTTATTCCCTGGCGAAAGAAAAGAAGGCGCCTGCTATTTTTGGGCGTCTTACCAACCACGGGGTTCCTTTGATGGCCCTGTTGGCAACCACCTTGGTGGGGGCGGTGTGTTTTGCGACTTCGAGGGTTGGCACCGGACAGGTATATGTATGGCTGGTGAATGCTTCCGGTCTTGCCGGCTTTATTACCTGGATGGGGATTGCCTGGTCTCATTATTGTTTCCGTCGCGCTTATAAGGCTCAAGGAAAATCGGTTGCAGATTTGCCCTATAAGGCAATCTTGTATCCAGCGGGACCAATTATCGCCTTAGTAATGTGTGCCATTGTGGTGGTGGGGCAGTCCTTAGATGTGATTAGTGGGGAATTCTCGATAATGAACTTCCTGGCCATCTATATTGGGCTTTTGTTCTTCTTGGCGCTTTGGGGTGGACATAAGCTAGTTACCCGCGCTCCGGCGGTAAAACCGGAAGAAGCTGATCTTTCACGGCACGTATAGATCGTTAGTCGGGAAATTTATGCGTTATTAACGCTGAAAGTCCTGGGAAAAATAGATGATGATATCCTGAGCAATCGGTATTGTATCAGTTATCTGTTATTCAAGACCAAGTCGAGAAAATCTTGGGATTACGTAAAACTTCCAAAGCGGTAATGCTATATTAGCTGTGATCGTGTCAACAATTATGCTGATACATCAGCTTTAA
>CAMYAU010000054.1 GCA_947253735.1 uncultured Varibaculum sp.
AGCGCACCTCGAATCTGCTGCTCAAAGCGATTGAAGAACCGCCCCCGCGCACCGTCTGGCTACTGTGTACCACCCAACCTGGCGACGTGTTACCCACGATTCGTTCCCGGTGTCGCCACGTCAGCCTAGTTACCCCCACGGTGGAGGAAGTTACGCAGTTACTGATTGAGCGGGAGGGTATTGCCCCGCAGACAGCCCGCCAGGCAGCAGCGATGTCTCAATCCCATATTGGGGTAGCGAAATCTTTAGCCCGCGATCCGGAGGAACTCGAGCGACGTAGAAAAATCTTGCTTTCTGCCACTACTACCTCCAGCGTGGGCGAGGCTGCGCTGCTGGCACAACAACTGGTAGAGGCAGCGAAAGCGGATGCTAGTAAACGGGCGGAAGAAAAAGATCAGCAGGAACTGGCGCAGTTACGGCGCTCTCTGGGATATGACCAGGAGGACGGACGCTTACCACCAGCTTTAAAGGCTCAGGAAACCGCATTGAAAGCGGATCAAAAGCGGCGTTCCACCCGCTATCTTCGTGACAGTCTCGACCGAGTATTGCTTAATCTTTTAGGGTTTTATCGCGATGTTTATCTGTTGCAAAGCGGTGCCGAGGTGCCTCTAATTAACGTTGACTTATCGGAAACTATTATGCAGTTGGCAAAGGGTTCCTCACCGGGGCGTACTATACAACGTCTAGACGCGATACGCAGCGCCAGGCGGCGTCTCGCGGCAAATGTGACGCCGCTACTCACTATGGAAGCAATGATGATGGATTTGAGGCAGTAGTTCATGGTTAAACAAAAAATGTCGATACTGCTAGCAATGCTATTTGCGCTTAGTTTGACGCTATCTGCCTGTAGCATCGGGGGTAAAACTCATCCCCAAGTAGCCCCTTCCGCGTCCTCAAAAACTAATTCTTTAACTGGGCAAAACCCGGCGATCCCTTCGGGTCTGGAGCGCTACTATCAGCAAAAAGTTTCGTGGGTTGAGTGTGAAGAAAGTGAATTTAAAAATTATCAATGCGCGAAAGTAAAAGTACCTTTAGATTACTCTAATACCCAGAAGACGGATATTGAGTTGTCGCTGGCGCGCGCTAAGGCTAGCGGGAAAAAATTGGGGAGCCTGCTGATCAACCCGGGAGGACCGGGAGGTTCCGGTGTTGATCTGCTAAAAAATTCGAAAGATATGTTTTCTCAGCAGGTCTTTTCTTCCTTCGACGTGGTGGGGTTTGATCCGCGGGGAGTATCTCGTTCGCATCCTTTAGAGTGCACTACGGATCGGCAAAAGGACGAGTCTTTAGCCGAAAGCCTAGATTTAGCTACTGCCGCGGGTCGGGAACGTTCGGTTGCGGATATGAAAGAGTTTGCCCAGCGTTGCCAAGAAAAAAACGGTGATTTGGCGCGGTATCTAGACACTGTGTCGGCAGCGCGAGATTTAGATATTCTGCGTGCTGTACTCGGGGATAAAAAACTTTCCTACCTGGGATATTCCTACGGATCGTTCCTGGGGACCACCTATGCGCAGCTATTTCCGAAGAATGTTGGTCGCCTGGTGCTTGATGGAATATTGGACGGGTCCTATTCCTTTGGGCAGGTTTCCTTAGCGCAGGCCAAAGGGTTCGAGGCAGCCTTTGCTAATTTTGCCTCCTGGTGCGCGCGAGAAGCGAAAAGTTGCCCTTGGGATACTAAAGAGGACGGCCTAAAACGTTTGAAAAAGTTTTTTACCGCCGCCGATTCCTCCCCGATTCCCACTAAAGATTCTTCTCGCCCCCTCAATGGGGCTCTAGCATTTGGGGCAGCAATCGGGATGCTCTATTACGAAACGCTTTATCCGTCCTTGTTAGAGGCATTACAAGCGGCGTTTAAGGGCGATGGTGCCCCCCTCTTGAAGGTTTCGGATTTGTTTAATCAGCGCGGTTCCGACGGAAAATTTAAGGATAATTCCCAGGATGCCTTTATGGCGATTAACGGCGCTGATTATCCGGTGCAGGGAGATAAAGCAGATTGGGATCGACGCGGGAAAAAACTGGTGCGGGATTTCCCCTTGATGGGGTCTTCGATGGCCTATGGGGAGTATGCATTGGCAGCCTGGCCTTGGAAGTCTACCGCGAAACGGGAAAAAGTAAAGATCGAGGGGGTCCAACCGATTTTACTGGTGGGTAACAGTAACGACCCGGCCACGCCCTATGAGATGGCACAATCGGTGCATCGACAATTACCTAACTCGCGGCTGCTGACTTGGAAATCATATTCCCACACCGCCTACGGTCTAGGTTCGGAGTGCGTAGCAGAAACGGTAGATAAATACCTGGTGGCGGGAGTGTTACCAGATAGCGATATCACCTGTGATGATTAAAGACAAAGGGTTTAGTCGATGAATAAACGTAATGATCCGGCCCAGCATCCTGCCCGGAGGGTGGGGGCTGATGCTGCGGCTATTTTTGTAGGTGGCATGGCGGGGACCTGGGCCCGCTGGGGTTTGGACACCTGGACCCTACCGTTTTCAAAAACTTATTTTGCATGGTCGGCGCTAAGTTTTGGAGTGATTGCCGCTAATCTTTTGGGGGCTTTCCTGCTGGGGTATTTCAAAACACGGGCTAATCGGAAAGGAACTGGCCTACACCGTTTGGGAACTCCGGTAAAACTGGGGATCACCACCGGGTTTTTAGGAGCTTTCACCACTTTTTCGGCTTTCGGAATCTCCGCGGTTAGTGGCGGGGTTCCAGGTCTAGATCGTGGCTTTTGGGCACTAAACGGCCAGTTTTATCCTGCCGCTACTTTAGCGATAATTCTGCTGGTGATCGGGGTGGTACTAGCTGGTCTTGGGTATCGGATGGCGACTAAAGACGCCCCGGGAGGACGCGCCAAGAGCGGACGTGGGCAGGAGCGATAATGGGTGGATTAGGTTTTGTGCTGTCGCTAGGAGCGGCGGGCGGAGTGGGCGCGCTTTGCCGTTGGGGAATCGACGTGACTTGGCTAAAGCTAGAAAAACGTCACCCTGCTGGAGGTATTGCCCTGGTGAACGTGTTGGCTTGCCTGTTGGGCGGGATGCTGATTGCAGCCGTGACCAGTGGTGATCTGCGTTCTGATAGCCGAGTCTATGCCATATTAGCCACCGGATTTTTGGGTGGGTTCTCCACTTTCTCTACTTTTGTGCTCGATATTTTTTCGGTTACGGAGCGGGGAAATTGGCGCCGCGCCTGGGGGGCTTTGTTCTTCGTGTGGGGAGTATCGCTGCTGGCAGCGGTAGCCGGGTTAGTTATCGGTAGTTTCCTGTTTTGATTTTTTAGGGCAAAGATTTCTGGTTGCAGTTACGACTTTTATGTGACATCCGCCGGAATCTGGGCAGGTGATTTTTAGATTTACCGAGGGTCTGCCTACAATATGGGAGTTACGCGGGGTGTGGCGCAGCTTGGTAGCGCGCTTCGTTCGGGACGAAGAGGTCGCAGGTTCAAATCCTGTCACCCCGACGAGCGAGACCGAAAGGGAGAGAAACGAAAGTTTTTCTCCCTTTTGTGTTGAGCGAGGAAGGGGTCGTAGGCGACCAGCCGAATGCCCTTGCTCTTCTGTTTCTAGGGCGGGCATGTATAAAACCTTAAAATCCCTAGTCAAACCAAGAAAAACAGCGATTCTGTACACACATTTTGGGTATTAACCCAAATTATTCTTAACCAACGTAGTCCCTAATCAGCACCCAAAAATACAACAACTTTATTCACCTAATTCGGTATTTTTGCTATGAACGTTCATAAAGTGCCTTGACATCCTAATTGTGAACGTTCATAATATGACTATTGACTTCCGATCCCGGAGGTTGGAACTCTAAGAGTCCCAAAGTTCAAAGGAGAACGATTATGAAGAGAAGGCTATTACTTATCGCTGCTGCCTTCGCGATTCTCGGCAGTACCGCGGCCTGCACAGTTGAATCTGCAAGCAGTGAGAAAACCGACACCCATGTCGCTGGCAAGGCGGACGCCGCCCTGAAAGAACTAGAAGGGAAGGTGCTCAGCAAAGGTCCCCACGGGGAAACCCCGGTAACCGCTAAAGCTGTTGAACTCAGTGATGAAGAAGTTGCACAGGTTAAAGGGAAAAAGGCCACCGCTGCTCTCGTGATGCACTACGCGGGTAACGACTGGGCTAATGCTCAGATCGCTGGACTCAAGGCTGAATTTGCCCGGTTAGGAATCGATGTTATCGCCGTAACCGATGCGAACTTTAATCCGGGTCAACAGGTCTCCAACATCGAGACAGTTCTTGCCAAGCACCCCGATATCGTAGTTTCTATTCCCACCGATCCGGTGGCTACCGCCGGAGCGTACCGCAAGGTTGCAGAAAGCGGCGCGAAGCTCGTTTTCATGGACAATGTCCCCGAAGGATTGAAAGCTGGCGTGGACTACGAATCAGTAGTGAGCGCAGATAACTTCGGTAATGGGGTAGTCTCTGCCCACCTGTTGGCTAAGGCCCTCGACGGTAAGGGCGAAATCGGCGTTATCTACCACTCTGCTGACTTCTTTGTCACCCGCCAACGTTACGAAGGCTTCCTTAAGGTCATCAAGGAAGAATATCCAGATATCAAGATTGTAAAGGAACAGGGTATCGGTGGTCCTGACTTCGCCGGTGACGCACAGAAGGTAGCCGACGCGATGATCAGCCAGAACCCCAAGCTAGCCGGTATCTGGGCGGTCTGGGATGTCCCAGCCGAAGGTGTGATGGCGGCTGCTCGTTCTGCAGGTCGCAATGACCTCAAGATCGCTACCGAGGATCTCGGGACAAACGTTGCAATTGCCTTGGCCCAAGATCAGCTAGTAGTAGGGCTCGGTGCTCAGCAGCCTTACCAACAGGGTGTTGCCGAGGCACGTATCGCTGCCGGAGCTCTGCTTGGAAAGAAGGCTCCGTCCTATGTCGCGCTCAACGCTCTGCCCGTAACTCACCAGAACGTACTGGAAGCCTGGAAGCAGGTATACAACTCTGAGCCTCCGGCAGATCTGAAGAAAGCGATGAAGAAGTGAGTGCCGCTACCCCCACCGTAAAGGGAGCAACCAGCTCGGAACCTCTAGTGAGCATGAGGGGGATCCAGAAATCCTTCTCTGGTGTGAAGGTTCTCGACGACGTGGACTTTGAAATCCTTCCTGGAGAAGTTCACGCTCTGGCCGGTGGTAATGGCGCCGGGAAGTCGACGCTGATGAAGATCCTCCAGGGGGTCTACTCCCTGGACAAGGGAACCATCGAGATCGCTGGTAAACCCTGCCACTTCAGCAATATCCATGACGCTAAGCGAGCCGGATTGGGGATGGTCTTCCAAGAGTTTAGCTTGGTGTCAACCCTGACTGTCGCACAAAACATTTTCCTCAATGAGGAACCCCGTAGCGGGGGCGTGATTGATGATCGGCAGATGGTTCGTCGGGCCCGGGAGATATTCGAGCGCATGCAGGTCAAGGTGGATCCTACCGCGACTATGTCCTCGCTATCCACGGCCTACTGGCAGTTGACTGAGATCGCGAAGGCATTGGCCGAGGACGCACGAGTACTGATCATGGACGAGCCTACCGCCGCTCTTGCTCAGCAGGAGGCTAAGTCCCTGTTCGATCTAATCGAACGGCTCACTGACGAAGGTATTTCGATCGTCTATATCTCCCACCGGATGGAGGAGGTCTACCAAATCGCGGATCGCATCACGATTCTGCGCAATGGTAAGCATCTCCTGACCTCTCCGTTATCTGAGATCACCCCGGAGAAAATAGTCGAAGGTATCGTCGGGCGAACCGTCGCCATGGCGGCGCCGCCGCGTCGGGTCTGTTCCGAACGTCCCGTGGTGCTTTCGGTGGAGGGTCTGGCCGCAGAGAACGGACTTCATGATGTGGCCTTCGAGGTCCGTGAGGGCGAGGTCGTAGGTTTAGCTGGCCTGATGGGATCTGGTCGTACTGAACTGGCCCGCACGTTGTTCGGTATCGATAAAATCACCGCTGGCACCGTGCGTATCGATGGGCACGAGGTGAAGATTAGTAAACCCGGGGATGCGCTGGCACACGGTTTGGTGCTAGTTCCCGAGGACCGTCGCCTCCAAGGTCTGGTACTAGGGCACTCAGTTAACAGCAACCTGCAGTTGCCTCACGTGTCCGATCATTCCCGTGGCGGCTGGGTCAATGACCGCGCCCTGCGTGGCTTGGCCCGCAAGCTGGTCGAAGAGTTCCGTATTAAGGTGGCACGTCCCGAGGCGCCTGCCTCCCTGCTATCCGGCGGTAACCAACAAAAAATTGTGCTTGCCAAATGGATCAGTCGTAACCCACGAGTCCTGGTGATGGACGAGCCTACCGCCGGTGTCGACATCGGCACCAAGGCCGAAATTATCGAGACTATACGTAACTTTGCGGCTGAAGGCCATGCGGTTCTCGTTATCTCCTCTGAATACCCCGAACTACTCGCCATGAGCGATCGCCTGCTCCTGATGCGCGAGTCCACCGTCGAGCGCGAACTCGACGCATCCGAAACAACTGACGAGCAGGCACTCGAACTGGCAGTTCAAGGAGTGAACCATGAGTGAATCAAAAGCCCTAGAAAAGTTGCCCCGCAGGGGCTTTAACTTCGACTGGCGGCGGGACATCATCTACGTCGGTTTCGTGGTCGTCCTGCTAATCTTCTCAGTGCTACTGCGAGACGAGGGTTTCTTGTCCGTAGCCAGCTTCTGGAACATCCTCCGCCAGGCCGCCATCGTCTCGGTGATTGCTGTCGGAATGACATTGGTAATCGCAGCCGCGGAGATTGACCTCTCCGTGGGGTCCGTCGCAGGCCTGGCTAGCGTGGTCACTGCTATGTCGCTGTCTCATTTCGGGTTGATACCCGGTATTTTGGCAGGATTGGCACTCGGGGCGATCGTGGGAAGCATTAACGGCGCCCTCGTAGCCTTCGCTCGAATCCCCTCCTTCCTGGTCACCCTGGCCATGATGGGTATTACCTTCGGTATCGCCCAATGGGTGACGAAGTCTGCGCCAGTGCCGATTCTGGACATGAACTACGTAGCCAACTTCGGTGGCGGAAAGATCGGTCCGATCCCGGGCTTGATCATCTGGATGCTGCTGTTCGTTGTGGCAGGCACGATAGTGCTCAAGAAGATGCGTTTCGGACGCCAGATTCTGGCTACTGGTGCCAACCCGGTTGCCGCTGAGTACTCCGGCATCAGTACCTCCTGGGTGCGTTTCCGCGTCATGATGATCTGCTCTATGGGGGCAGCCGTCGCCGGTATGCTCTACGCTGGCCGACTCATGTCTGGCCGCTTCCAGTGGGGCGCCGGAGACGAAATGAATGCTATTGCCGCGGTGATCCTTGGTGGTACCGCACTTGCTGGCGGACGTGGCTCCGTCATTGGTACCTTCTTCGGTGCCTTGCTCATGGCAACGATTAACTACGGCCTTATTTTGGCCGGACTCGACACCTCTCAGCAACAGATTATTCGGGGCGTAATCATCATCCTGGCAGTCGCCCTGGCCAGAAAGAACTAATCACCATCAAACAGGAACATAGACCTGTCCGAAGTAAATAAGAAAGGAAAAACGATGGAGAAGCAAACGGACAACCGACCCGTGTCGGTTGGCAAGAGCGCCTTCAAGGTTGATGGCGAGACAGTCTCGCTTTACGGCGGTGCCGTACATTACTGGAGGCTGGACCGAGACAAGTGGGATCAAATTCTTGAATCTGTCAAGGGTATGGGTTTCAACATGATCTCGATCTACATCCCGTGGGAAATTCACGAGGTAGAAAAGGGAGTCTTCGACTTCTCAGGAAACAAGGATATCGACGCCTTCCTGACCTTGTGTGAGGATAAAGGTTTCCGGGTCATCGTTCGTCCCGGACCGCAGATCAACTCCGAGCTAACCTGGTTTGGATACCCCAAACGTATTCTCGAGAACGAGCGGTTGCAGATGCGCAACGCCAAGGGTGGACGCACCGTCCTGACCCAGGTGCCCAAGCCCATCCCCGCTGTCAACTACGCGGCAGATGAATTCTACGAAGAGACCGCACTCTGGTACGACGCGATCTGTGAGATTCTGGCTCGTCACTGCTACCCCAAGGGCGGCATTGTTGCAGCTCAGGTTGATAACGAGATGGCGTACTTCTTCTGCATCAACGCCTACGCTGCCGACTACTCCGAAGAGTCTTTGGCGCAGTACCGCACCTTCTTGCTTGACAAGTACGGTGATCTGGCGGCCATCAACAAGGCCTACGGCACCTCCTATGGCAGCGAGGGCGAGATCGACGCGCCACGGCGTTTCGAAGGTAAGAGCAAGCATGACATTCCGGTCTTGGCTGACTGGATTGAATACCGCGAGCAGTACCTGATCATTTCGATGGATCGCCTTGCCGACATGATGCGTGAGCGTGGTCTGGATCAGATCGCGCTATTCCACAATTATCCGCACCCGCTCGGTCCGGGTGGTGCTGCTTCTGGATTCACCACTCCTTTCAACATCGCCAAGCTGGAAGAGAAGCTTGATTTCGTTGGCTTCGATATTTACTCCCGCAAGGAACTCTACAGCCACGTCAAGACCGTTGGCTCGTATGTGGTGGGAACCAGCCGCTTCCCCTACATCCCGGAGTTCATCGCCGGTGTGTGGCCCTGGTACCTAAACCCGGGCGAGATTTACGACGAGGAATTCGTTACCAAGGCTGCGTTGATGCAGGGCATCAAGGGCTTCAGCCGCTACATGCTGGTGGAGCGCGACCGCTGGCTAGACTCTCCTATCCGTCGCGATGGTCGGGTTCGCGAAGACCACGAGAAGATGTTCAGCAATGCCAACCGGATGCAGTCCGAGAACAGCTTTACCTCCTTGCGTCGTGACGCGAAGGTACTGCTCCTGGCGAACCGCGAATACGATCGGCTCGAGGCGGCCTCGGTACTGGTCTCCTTCCCCGGTGACTTCTTGGAGACCCCGTCGGGCTTCAGCGAGTACGCTAACCCGCTGACCATCAGTGAGGACAATCTGGGCTTCGATGCGCCAGTACAGTTGGAGAAGAGTAAGGCCTTCGGCGCTTGCTTCGAGGCTCTGTCTGCCGGTGGTCACGACTTCGTGATCTCCGATACGGATCTCGATCCCGCTCGTTGGGGCGAACGCAGCATCGTTGTGCTGCCGACCCTCGACTACCTGGATGCAAAGATTCAGCAGGCTCTAGTGGACTTCGTAGCCGGTGGCGGCTGCGCGGTCGTTGGTCCGAAGCTACCCGAGCTGGACTCCCTGATGAACCCCTGCACTATCCTCAAGGATGCCGTCGAATCCGGTAAGGGCAATTGGTTCGTCGTTAAGAGTGGAGATGACGCCGCCAGCATTCTCGATCAGGCTTGCGCCGCGGCCAAAGTCTCCGCCGTAAACAAGAGCGATGCCCGTCTCGACGTGGTGGTTCACCTGGATAAAGACGATCCGAAGCGTCGCGTGGTATTTATCGCCAACCCGACAGCCGAGGCCATTGAGGCCCGTGTCGAACTACCCTTCGAGGTCAAAAAGGCCACCGAACTGTGGTCCGGCCAGCCGGGTACTGCCCAGGGCAGCCAGTTGTCGGCTTCTATGCCCGCCTACTCAATCAATGTCTACGACTGCTCGCTATAGAGCTGAAAGGAACTACAATGCTTCACGGTGATGTTTTAATGGCCGATCTGGACGTGGACCAGTGGCGCAATGCGCAGCACCTGCTGCTGCGTTCCGCCAAGGGAGCCCGCAGGATCGTGTGTCTTTTGGAAAAGGGAAAGGTGGTTAAGTGCCGCCACACCCAAGGCGCGGAAGTAGCGCAAGCTCCTACGCAGGTCGATGATCTGCAGGCTGCTGCTGACGCTCTGTATGCGGCTAACCGCGACCAGGTTGATTTCGTCATGGTGGCGGAGCGAGATGCTATGGACGAGTACTTTGCCGAGTACCAGAATGCCTGGGACGCGGACGAGGACCTCGATGTCTACGTTTGCCGCTCTTGGAGCTTGCTGCGTGATCGCTACAAGTCAACGATCGTGACTGCTCCCGAACCTGCTGATCAGACCCTGGGTCTGCAATGGAAGCTAGGTGCTTCTCATGATGCAGTGGTGGCAGCCGCGAATGCGTTCGTGAGCCCGAACAGCACTTTGGTGCTGGCTGTGCATGATGACAACGCTTTGTGGACTAGTCTCATCCTGCGTTTCGATCAGGACCGCAAGGTTATCTCGATCGGTACCGCCGATCCGAGCCTGGTTGACATCAAGGGTGATCGGGCCGGGGTGACGCAGCGTCTGGTTTCCTTCGCCAATGGTCGCGAGGGCGACGTTAAGCTGGTAGTCAGCTGTACTCGCGAAGCTGCTGAGCGATTCTTGGCCGCTAAGGACAAGGCATCGGTCGTGGCAGAGCTGGGTGACGACTTCCAGGTGGAACGCGTCGG
>CAMYAU010000055.1 GCA_947253735.1 uncultured Varibaculum sp.
GGATAGAGCTTCTTTGCCTTTTCGTTGTCGCCCGCTTTGTAGGCATCCACAAATTCTTGGGTGGCCGATACCAGCTGGCCAGCCTGGTCCTTTACATAGGCAGTGTATTTAGTCACCGCATCCTCATGCAGTTTCTTCTCATCGGCACTGACCTTAATACCCTCGCCTTTGGTTACTTTGAATTCCTTCAGCCCCACTAGCGATCCCACCATGTTCTTCTTGCAGGCAGTGTAGTAGGTTCCTTCTTCTAGCTGCACGGTGAAGTCGCGTTTATCCCCGGCAGCCAGGTTTTCCATTTCCCCCATAATCTGCAGTTTGTCTTTGGCGAGCACTTCAAACTCGTTGCGAGCCGGACCCTCGTTGCTTAGAGAGAACTTGATGGTTCCTGAGGGCGCGGTGTTGGTAGACAGTTCACACTTGTCGTCAGCGATTTTCACCTCGATGGGTTTAGCGCTACCCGCGCCGTCACCGGCGGCGCTGTTGTCATTCTTTACACAACCAGTCACAGTGACTGCCAGCGCCGCGCCCAGGAAGGCAACAGCAATCTTGCGCATATGCATTTATTTGTCTCCTTAAATGTGCATTTTGCGTCGAGGACGCGAGCGCGCCCCCGGGAAAACGTTCAGCCTACTTCAGCTGACGTTTTGGTCTTGTTATCTGTTTCTTCTACTTGTGCACCTCTATCGCTTACGTCTGCAAGCGGACCCCTACTCGCCGCATTGGTCACGGCTTCTCCGGTGGCAGTGCCCTCTTTGTTAAGGGAACTCTTCGCTGCTAACGCTAGTTTTTTATTACGGTTATAGAAATAGAACAGCGCCGCTACTACTACCAGATAGATCAGCCAGCTGAAGAACTGCAGCGGAGTAGGGCTGGGTGAGAACTGGAAGATGGCTACCAACAGGTCGTAAAGACCGCCGTTATAAACCAGGGTGGGTATATAGGCGGTAATGTCAAAGAGTGGGGCAGTCATGGGAATAATCCCTGCTTCTTGTAAGTCGTGGAACCCGTAGGAGCACACCCCGGCAGCCACAAAGATCAACAAATACCCGGTAACTTCGAAAAACACTCGCAAGTTAATACGGGCTACTCCCCGATATATTAGGTATCCGAGCGTAATCGCGATGGCGATCCCCACCAGCATCCCGATAACCAGGCTGGTACCGTTTTCGTTGTCGCTGGCATTTTTCAGCATTGGCCAAATGAAAATCGCGGTTTCTAGCCCTTCCCGCCCCACGGTAATTAGCGCAATTACAAACAGCGACCAGCCAGCTCCACTACCTTTCGATAGCGCCTGCTTAACTTGCGATTGCATCCGGGCAGTCATTTCTGCGGAATGCTCGGCCATCCAAAAGATTATCCAGGTTATGAGGGCGACCGCAAACAGGGACAGGAATCCCCCGAGGGCCTCCTGCGCTTGAGTCGTGAGGGTGTAGGTGCCCCAAACCAGGTAGGCACCCACGCTCATAGGTATCACGGTACCTACAGCTATCCCGAGCCATAGCTTAGGCAGGACATCTTCACGCTCCACTTTCTTCACATAGGCATAAAGAATGGAGACGATTAGGACAGCCTCCAAACCTTCACGTAACGCAATCAGCAAAGCGCCCAGCATGTTATCTCCAGTCTGCGAAATAGTTAGCTAGCATCCATAATCTTTTAGCCAAGGCGAGCCTAATTTATTTGATTCCCCCCCCACCCTGTCAACAGCCCCGCAAGCCAAAGCATACCGGCTTTACCAGAGCAAATACCCCTAACAAAACGCGACCACAACCCCTACGATAGGCCGCAATACATATTTTTACTTAGGTCACCCTTCTTTCCACGCAGCATCGCAACCTTCCACCAAACTCCCCCTATCTCCCTAAACTTCACCAAGCTTTTCAGACGATTAGACTAGAAGTGTCATTAAATGTCAGAATGACCTCATGCCTAGAATCATCGGGGACACACTGGAAGAACATCGTAAGAAAACTCGCCAGCAGTTATTCGACGCCCTTTCCCGCCTAATGCAGACCAATACTTTTGAATCGTTAACTATGGCGAAGATTGCCGAAGAGGCAGGGGTGGGACGCACCGCGGTCTATAACCATTTCCAAGATAAAGAAGCCCTACTTCTGGCGTTTATTACTTTTGAAACCGGGCAATACTCGGTGCGCTTAAACCGGGCACTCATAGGGGTATCCTCACCCATAAAAATGTTGCGAATCTATATCCGAGAACAACTCACCCTAGGCTCTTCTTACCATCTGGCTCCCGGTCTGGACCTACGCCGTCAAGTTTCAAGTGAAACTAGCTCTGAACTGCGCGTACATGCTCAGATTGTAGAGAATATATTAAGAAAAATTTTACGGAAAGCTATCAACGAGGGCACGCTCCCTCCCCAGAACTTGCCGGTGGCCATTTCGATGGTGAATGCGGCCTTAGCTGGCAGGACCCTACCGAAAGAACCGATGCATCGAGAATATTTAATCCATTGCGTGCAGGCGTATGTATTACGTTCTTTGGGAGCAAGTCATACTCTCGCTCCGCTACCAAACAGCACACGTTTCTTGGGGCGACGCTTAGATATGGAAGAAAACCCCTTCTCCGCTCGCGGTGGCGAGGGAATGATCACCTCCGGCTGCCCCATTCATCGCGCCAGTTAAACCCAGTTTTACTTCCTCTCCCGCTCCTACAGAGGAGCCTTTAGTTAGCAACCCGGTTCCCGATAAGGCGAACCTCGGTTTAGATAGCGGGCGCGATTGCCAGGTGCGAATCATTTTAGCCTCTCCGTAATCTATAATCACTTAAGAGAGCTAAAGGAGGAGCCATGAGCACTGACCCGATACAACGGGCAAGCGATCCGGCAACACCGCTGGAAGAGCTACAGTTTTTAGCTCAGAACCACCCTTCCTTGCGCCCCCTAATTGCCGAAAACCCTTCCACTTACCCAGAACTTTTAGAGTGGTTAGGCGAATTTTCTGATCCTGAAATTGACGCAGCCCTGCAACGCCGACAAAACCGGATAAACCGTGCTTCCCACGCAAAGGCCACTGCGGCAGTACCGCAGGTCTCCCCTATCCCCCATTTAAACCCAACAGACAAGACCACTTCTTTTACTCCCGATCCTTTGATTTCTCCGCTACCTGCAGATTCGGCCAACCTGGCCAGTGGTGAAGACACTCAGACTTTAACCCCCCTAGCGAGGGCCAAAAATCCGCAAACAGCTACTGAGCAAAGCGAAGATCCAGCAACACTAGCATCCACCAGCGTCGAGGTAACGGGAAAAACAAAATCCGAGAAACTTAAATTAGCTGATGAAGAAGATTTAGCGGACTTTGCACCGCAAGAAGAAAAAACTGCCTCCAAGAAAAGCAAGATTTTCGTGATCGTGGTTGCGGTATTGATTGGTTTGATCCTCTCAATCGGAGGCAACTTAGCAGATCGTCTCACCGGTGGTGATGGCTCGAAGAGTTGGTATGGAAAGAACGGGGTAATCGCGCGGATCTTTGGAGACGCCGACCTCAACCGCGACCACAACAATAATGGGATTCCCGATTACCAAGAAAATGGGGAAAACAACGCTAATAACCAGAAATCCACTGGTAAGAACCAGCAGAAGGGGAATAATAACGCTGGTGCCCAGCTAGATGTAAAAACCGAGGGACGCCAAATAGCTCCAGCGCCAACTAACCAGATTGGGCAGGCAAAAGCACTCCCGAATGGCGCCTTTCAAGTAGCTGAATTTTCACTCCCGGATGCCCCCATTAAGTGCACAATCGGCAATGAAGTGGTTTGCAGTGTCTTTAGTTTCACCGGGAATATCGGACAGCACCCCGGGGCAACCGTAAAGTTCACCCTGGGAGCAGACGGCGCGAAACCTCCCGAAGATATAGGTGTCAAAGATCGCGAGACATCACAGACCATCCTAGCTAGTGGAGCCGCTGCCGCTTCGGGGGCCTATGCTTGTCAGTCCTCCGGTTCTGGGGTTGATTGCTGGAACTTGCAGACTGGGCATGGGCTAAAACTTACAGTTAACAGTGCAGAAGCCTATCAACCTAAAGTTGCTTCCCCGGGGAACTAGTCCTTCCCAATCTTTAGCTAAAATATTTATCCCGCGAGATAAAGTTCTCCTGTCCTCGGCAGCGGTAAACATAAATCAGCATCCCTGTCTAGCACCTTCTATCTGGATACCGCCAACCAGGACAGGAGGGAACCTGTTAGGCTACCAGCAGCTCCGCAGCGACTAGCTCTGCGATCTGAATGGCGTTAAGTGCCGCCCCTTTACGCAGGTTATCCGCGCAGCAGATGAAGGCTAGACCTTTCCCACCTGGAACCGACTGATCGATACGTAGCCGCCCAGTGAAAGTACCATCACGGCCAGCAGCGTCCAAAGGATTAGGAACATCTACCAGTTGCACTCCTTCTGCCTGAGCTAATGCCGCTTGGGCTTGTTCTAAATCAACCGGACGAGCAAAACGCGCATTCAAAGATAATAGATGCGCGGTCATCACCGGGATACGCACGCAGGTACAAGAGGCCGCTAGTTCGGGAAGATGCAAAATCCGCCGCGATTCGTTGCGTAGCTTTTGTTCCTCATCGGTTTCGTTTGAACCGTCATCCACGAAATTTCCAGCCACCGGAACCGCGTTAAACGCTATCGGGCGCACATAGGTTTTAGGCTGCGGAAAATCGATAGCCTCCCCATCTAAAGCTAGTTCTTCACAACGGTCTACGCTCGCTTCTAGCTGGGAAGAAAGTTCTTTAACCCCGGCTCTGCCAGAACCGGAAACCGCCTGATAGGAGGACGCAACTAAGGTTTCCAATCCAAAGAGATCATGCAGTACTTTCACCGTGGGCATTGCCGCCATAGTGGTGCAATTGGGGTTGGCAATAATCCCTTTAGGACGATTCTTAATATCTTCCGGGTTGACCTCTGAAACTACCAGAGGTACCTCGGAGTCTTTGCGCCAGGCCGAGGAATTATCGACTACTACCGCCCCGGCTGCAGCGAAACGAGGAGCATGGGTGCGAGAAGCGGAGCCCCCGGCTGAGAAAATAGCGATATCAATACCGCTGAGATCAGCGACCTCAACGTCCTCAACAGTAATTTGTTGCCCCCGGAAAACAAGCTGTTTGCCGGCACTACGTGAGGTTGCAAACAGGCGAATATTAACTGCCGGAAAGTTTCTTTCCTCCAAAAGCGTACGCATTACCCGTCCGACCTGACCGGTGGCCCCCACTAGGGCTACGGTTAGCTCTTTATTCATCGTCCGGTACCTCCATAGACTACGGCTTCAGTTTCTTCGGAATCTAAATCAAAGGCTTTATGGATCGCCAGCACCGCATCATCTAGACGATCTAAGCTGATCAACACGGAGATGCGCACTTCGGAAGTGGAAATAATATGCACGTTGATCCCAGCATCAGAGAGCGCCTGGAAAAAGCGGGCTGAAATCCCGGGATTATTACGCATACCCGCCCCTACCAGAGAAACCTTACCAACGTTGGTATCATGGTCGATACGAATAAAATCCAATGATTTCTTTTCGTTCTCTAGTTCTTTCATTACCGCTGGAATATCATCCGCGGGCATAGTAATCGAAATGTTTGCCCTTCCGGGGCGAGCCTCAGAAATATTTTGCACGATCATATCGATATTGGCACCGGCTTTTGCCACGGCAGTAAACAGATCCGCGGCCACACCAGGTCGGTCAGGCAAGCCAACTACCGTCAGTTTTTCCTGGGAACGATCATGCGCGATACCAGAAATAATGGGAGCTTCCACGTTTTCCTCCTCAAGGGCTTGAGCGGGGACAATCCCCCGCAATGATTTCGGCGCGGGACCATGAGCAATCCAAGTACCATCTTTATCGGAAAAACTGGACCGCACATGCAAAGGCACCCGGTAGCGCCGAGCGAACTCCACTGCCCGCAGGTGCAAAATCTTGGCACCATTAGCTGCTAGTTCTAAAGTTTCTTCGTAGTCAAGGGAATGTAGGCGCCGAGCGGTAGGAACCAGACGAGGATCCGCAGTGAAGAGCCCATCCACATCAGTATAGATTTCACATACATCCGCATGTAGCGCCGCCGCTAAGGCCACCGCAGTAGTGTCTGACCCTCCCCGACCTAAAGTAGTGACATCGTCGGCATCGTTTACTCCTTGGAAGCCGGCCACAATCGCCACATTGTTATCCCGGATTACCCGAGCGATTCGTTCCGGAACCATTCCGATAATCTGAGCCTTGCCATATTTTGCATCGGTACGAATGCCGGCTTGCGCGCCAGTGAAGGCCATAGCCGGTACTCCCTGGGCAGAAATTGCCATAGCCAGCAAAGACATAGAGATACGTTCGCCGGCAGACAGTAAAATATCCATTTCCCGGGCGGGAGCATTAGCGTTTAGCTCCGCTGCCATATCAATCAAGTTGTCGGTAGTGTCCCCCATCGCAGAAACTACTACCACCACTTGGTGCCCGGCTTGACGAGCTTGCACTATCCTTCGTGCAACTCGCTGCATCGACTGAGTGTCGGCAACCGAGGATCCACCATACTTTTGCACAATCAGTGCCATTCGTTCCCCTTGTATGCCTATCGGTTAGCTATCTTCTGCAATCATTCTAAGGAGATAGCCAAATCTCGGCGCAAGCGTCTCAAATTTGCTGGTAGGTAAGCAAAGGCACACAATCCTACTTCTTAATATGCTATTTACTGGGACTTTTGCCACCGCTAAGCAGCTTGGGCTTGCTTACGCCAGATCCTATTCTGCAGAGCGTCTGCCTTCCAGAGCCCGCCCCAGCGTAACCTCATCGGCATATTCCAAATCCCCACCAACGGGTAGTCCTGATGCCAGGCGGGTAACTTTTAACCCCAAGGGAGAAATGGTACGAGTCAGATAGGTCGCCGTAGCCTCACCCTCAATATTGGGATTAGTGGCGATAATGATCTCTTGTACGGCAGTACCAGACAAACGTGCAAGTAGCTCCCGCAAACGCAATTGTTCAGGGCCGATCCCATTTATCGGGTCGATCGCCCCTCCCAGCACATGGTAAAGACCGCGATAACTGCGAGTACGTTCAATTGCCCCCACATCCTTGGCCTCTTCGACTACACAAATCACCGACTGATCTCGCTTGGGATTACGGCAGATAGAGCAGAGTTCCTCCTGGGCAATATTGCCGCATTTAGCGCAGAAACGAATTTTTTCTTTCGCATCGATTAATGCTTGCGCCAGTAGTTGGGCTTCAGCCTTGGGCCGGGAAAGCACATAGAATGCGATACGCTGCGCTGATTTCGGGCCAATACCTGGCAGTCGCCCCAAGGCATCGATGAGATCCTGCAAAGCGCCGTCATACATAAATTTCTATCTGCTCACTTTCCACTGCTACTGGACTAATCCACCGTCTTAATTATCTTGCCACCAAGCAAAGATTTTGCGACCTCAACCCCCCAAGTTCCGCCACTCTCCTCGAGGGAGGCATCGGGATCAGACATATCGGGCAAGTCTTCCTCGAATTCGGGCGCTGCGGATACATTCGCCGCAAGCCTAGCCTCGTTAGCATCATTTTCCTGAGAACGTGGGGCAGCCACCGGTTCATTTTCCCCGCGCGGAGCCGAGAGTGTTTCCTCTTCCTGAGTCTGTAGAGCTTCCTTTGGGGGTTGTTTACTCGTCGGACGCGGAGCAACCATTTCTTCCCCGGGGCGCGGAGCTACGTCTTCCGGTTCTGCCTGACTCTCTATATTGCCAGCATCAGTGGTTACGATTACTTCCCCCTCTGATTTTGGGGTGTCACGGTCAATAATCCAGTTATTGTCGCTAGGCATAGAGTCATTCCGACCCCCAAGCTGGTCAACTTTTTTTACAGTTTCATCTGCGCTTTCAATTTTGCTGGTTTCCACATCAGTGGCAACTTCTAGAGATGACACCGGCCCGCTGTCCCCAGGGAATAGCTCGCTGTCCGAACCGTTATTATCACTGAAGTCTTCTGGTTCTGGCGGGTAGGATTCTTCTTCCGGCGGAGCCTCCTCCGCGATCTCCCCTGCAGCTTCCAAGGGAATAAGTAGTTTTATCCGAGACAATAGTTCACTCAGATCGGGGGCGAAACGGTCATCGCTACCGGGGAGCAACTCCACTTCCCAGCTTCCCGAAAGCTCCTCAGCTAGACAATTTTCCAGGGGAGCGAGTTTATTTTTTAAATATTCAACAGTTCGGGGACTGTCGGCTAGCAAAGTAAGTTTCTGATCTTGTGCCCCGCCAATCTGCAGGTGACGATTACAAGTCGACCACAGTTGTGGATCGACCTCGTTCAACCTAGCACTAGTCTTGCCCCAGGCCTGTAGTACCTGCCAGTACTGCTCCCCTTTCTCTACCGTTGCCATCTCGGATTCGGAGCTGCTATCTACTGTCGCGGCTGCAGAGGCGGATCCCTTCTCAGTTTCTACGTTGCGGGGAGCTTGCTCTTGCACAGGAGTTTTTAGGTCAGCTGGAGAAGAGTGTTTGCTCTCCGCGACCTGAGGCCGAGGGGCAACCAATTCTGGTGCCGCATGATCATTTCGCGGAGCAGACGGAACCACGCTGGCACGGGGCGCCTCTTGCAGCTGTTCAACAGAAGTTTTAACCGTTCTGTTTACCACTGGTGCGATTGGAGCCTGTGGCTCATTCCCGACATTTTGAGGACGCTTAGAGCCGGGACGATGTAGGGCCGCGCGCGCCATTTCTGCCCCAGTAAGAGAACCCGAGTCTACAACGCTCTGTTTTTCACTCCCTTGCTGTTCTGGCGGTAGCAACAACCGCGCTGCCAATAGCTCCACTTGCAGACGCGGGGCAGTTGCTCCCGTCAGTTCTGTCAAAGCGGTGTTAGTGAGGTCGCTGGCATGAGATATTCCCGCGGTTCCCCACCGCTGCGCCTGGGCATTCATAGTTTCCAATTGATCTGCGGGCGTACCCGCCAGAGCAACCTGTGCATCCTCGGGAGCAGAAACTGAAAGTACCAAGAGGTCACGCAAGCGCAATAGTAAATCTTCCAGGTAACGCCGGGGGTCATGCCCACCCTCAACCATTTTGGCGATTACTTCGAAAAGTGCCGCACCATCGCGGTCAATGATGGCGTCTACCGAGCGTTCCAGAATGGAACTGTCAGTGTAGCCCAGCAGCGCCGCAGCAGTTCCATAAGCGAGCTTACCGTCCTCAGCACCTGCCATTAACTGGTCAAGCACCGAAAGTGAGTCACGTACTGAACCGGCACCCGCCCTCATCACCAATTGCAACACCCCGGCGGCAGGTTCGATATTTTCTGCCTCGCAGAGTTTCGCCATATATTTTTCCATAGTTTCTGGCGGTACCAGGCGGAATGGATAGTGGTGGGTACGGGAACGGATAGTTCCGATTACTTTGTCAGGTTCGGTGGTGGCGAAAATAAATTTTACGTGCTCAGGGGGTTCTTCCACGATCTTCAACAGAGCATTGAATCCCTGCTGGGTAACCATATGGGCTTCGTCCAGAATAAAAATTTTGAAACGGTCACGTACCGGAGCGAAACCGGCCCGCTCGCGCAGTTCCCGGGCGTCATCCACCCCGTTATGACTGGCAGCATCAATTTCTACCACGTCAAGGGAACCAGAACCCCCGGTAGCTAGGTCTTTACAGGATTCACATTTACCGCAAGGAGTATCAGTAGGCCCCTCTGCGCAGTTCAGACAGCGCGCCATGATCCGCGCCGAAGTGGTTTTCCCACACCCGCGCGGACCAGAAAAAAGATACGCATGGCTGATACGCCCGGATCGCAGCGCCGCCATTAACGGTTTGACCACGTGATCTTGTCCAATCACGTCTTGGAAAGTGTCTGGCCGATAACGGCGATAAAGTGCGATGCTCACGGCTCTACTGTACTAAAGCCCAGCCATTAGCGGGGCTCCCAGAGACGATTGTGATAGAAAAAGACCCTTCACGCACCCGATAGCGCACCCTTATCCTTGCTGCCTTCCGGCCCTGGGGAGGTTCGAATGATATCGCCGCGTGAAGGATCTCCCTCAGTCTAGCTTAGAGGCACGCAATCTGGAAACGATAGTGATCAGCGCAAGAAGTACCGGGGAAGCCTCCGAGGACGAGACGCAGTTTCTGCGCTAGCTACACCACTGCCTATTTCTAGGCTGTGTTCGACTCCTCATTTCCAGAATCGACATCAGCTAGGGCATTTCGGTAGACTCATCCTTGTGCCTGGAGGTATCGCCTAGTGGCCTATGGCGCTCGCTTGGAAAGCGGGTTGGGTGCAAGCCCTCGGGGGTTCGAATCCCCCTACCTCCGCCAATAGAAACGCTTTGACCTGCAAGAACAAAGCGGTCAAATTAAAAAATATCCCGGTGTGCTCTCAACGTTCCGCACTAAAACGGGTATCTTTGT
>CAMYAU010000056.1 GCA_947253735.1 uncultured Varibaculum sp.
GTTGGGCCGGGGGCATCTCGTCAAAAATGGAACTATCTTCCGGAGGCCCATACCGACTTTATCTATGCGATTTTGGGAGAGGAATTCGGATTGTTCGGCACACTCTTGGTGCTGGTACTTTTCGGGTTACTAGCTTGGGTGCTTTGCCGGTTAATCATCAATTCTGCCAACTTGGCTACTCGGCTCTGCGCGGCCGGTACCCTGGGATGGATCGTGGCACAAGCCTTAATCAACATCATGGTGGTAATTGGATTCTTGCCGGTTGTGGGGGTTCCGTTACCTTTGGTTTCTTCAGGAGGCTCCACCGCCTTGGCGAGCCTGATACAAATGGGGGTGCTATTAAGCTACCTGCGGGCAGAGCCGGGAGTGGCTGCGGCGGTAGCCCGAAGACCAAGGTATTTACGTACCAGTAGCGCCGTCAGATTGGAAAAGCGGAATGGAAAATAATAAATCAGTACTTTTAGCCGGAGGCGGAACTGCTGGCCATGTAAACCCTCTGCTGGCAGCGGCCCGTAGTTTGCGAGATAAAGGCTGGCAGGTAACTATTGTTGGCACCCGGGAAGGTAAAGAAACCGAGTTAGTGCCGGCTGCTGGTTTCGAGTTGCACTATATTCCGCGGATACCGCTGCCACGGCGTCCTTCTTTGCAGTTTTTCACTATTCCTACGCGGATGCGCGCTACCGTGGGAAAAATTGAATCCCTGATTCGAGAAAAAAAGGTGAGCGTGGTGATCGGTTTTGGAGGCTACGTTTCTACTCCCGCATATTTAGCGGCACGACGCACGCAAGTTCCGCTGGTGATTCACGAACAAAATGCGCGTCCCGGTCTGGCAAACCGTCTCGGTGCCCGCTGGGCGAAAGCAGTGGCATTAACTTTTCCCTCTACGAAACTGCAGGCCAAGCGAGGTGAAACTGTTTGTATCGGTTTACCCTTGCGTCCAGAAATAGGGGAGCTGGCCAGGAAGCGGCAGGACCCGCAGGAAAAACAACGTCAGCGCGCGGCAGCACTGAAGTCGTTTGAACTTGATCCGCAGTTGTCAACCTTACTGGTAACCGGAGGGTCTTTGGGGGCACTTTCGTTAAACCAAGCTCTACAGGAGTCAGCTGCCCAACTGCCCGAGAATATACAGGTAATTCATTTAACCGGGAAAGGAAAGGATGAGCCGGTGCTCCGCGCTCTTCCCGAATCCCTAAAGTCACGCTACCGCATCTTGGATTACCTAGTGGATATGGAGCGGGCATTAGCGGCAGCTGACCTGGTGGTTTGTCGTTCCGGGGCGGGTACCGTGGCGGAGATGACCGCCCTAGCGCTACCGGCGGTTTATGTTCCGTTGCCAATTGGCAACGGGGAACAGCGTCTTAATGCTGAAGATGCGGTAAAAAGCGGGGGCGCTCTGCTAGTAGATAATGCCCAGTTCGATGTAGATTTCGTAACCGGCAAGGTAGTGCCGCTGCTATTGTCGCCCGAGCGCTTGCAACAAATGTCGCAGGCTCTCCCAGAAGAGAGGATTGACGCCGCGGAAAAACTGGCGAAAATCGCGGAGGAAGTAATTAGATGAGCAAGAAATATCATTTTATCGGGGTTGGCGGTGCTGGTATGTCAGTGGTGGCCCAGCTTTTTGCCGCGCGTGGCTGGGAACTGACCGGTTCGGATCAAAATGATTCAGAGAATTTGAAAAGGCTCCGCAACCTGGGGATCGAATGTTGGGTGGGTACGAAGCCGCAGCGCATTAATTCCGAAATGATCATCGTCTATTCCAGCGCAATTCGTCCTAGTAATCCGGAATTTGCAGCCGGTAAAACCGCAGGTTGCGAATTTATGCATCGCTCGCAAGCGTTAGCGTTAGCATCTGCGGATCGCAAGTTTGTGGCCGTGGCTGGGGCGCATGGTAAAACCACTACCTCTGGCATGTTGGCACAAACCCTTTCTCAGCTCGGAGCGGATCCATCTTTCGCAGTCGGTGGGATAGTTCGCCATTACCAAACCGGCGCCCATCTGGGTAAAGGCGAATATTTTATAGCCGAGGCTGACGAATCTGATGGTTCTTTCCTTAATTACCGACCCCAGATAGCGATTATTACCAATATTGAGCCCGATCATCTTGATAATTATGGTTCTGCAGAAAAATTTGCGGAAGCATTTTTCAATTTTAGTAACTGTATTAAACCAGGGGGAACCCTGATAGTTTGCACTGATGATCCCGGTTGTTGCCAGTTGGTGGAACGGTTGCGCTCGTTGCCCGAAGAATCTGAGGCAGCGCAAATCCAGATTCTTGGGTATGGGATGGAACCCTCATCTCTTAATCTAGACGAGTTTTGCCTAATTAAGCTGCATACGGAAGATCCGACCTCGGTATCTGCAGATTTCATAGTGGCCGGGAAAACTACTGCGGTACGTCTACCGATGCCGGGACGACACAATCTATTGAACGCGGCGGCAGTATTCCTGGCCACGAAAGTTGCGGGTTTTTCTGCGTCGGAAACTGCTGGGGTTTTAGGAGATTTCGAGGGTACCGCGCGCCGTTTTGAAACAAAGGGAGAAGTAGGGCGGATCCGAGTGATTGATGATTATGCGCATCACCCTACCGAGGTGGAAGCACTTATGCGCCAGGCACGTGAAGCTGCCGCCGGAGGACGGGTCCTAGTCTTATTTCAGCCGCATCTGTATTCCCGTACGCGTAACTTTGCCACCCGATTTGCCCGTGCCCTGGACCTGGCGGATCAGGTAATTGTTTGTGATATTTACCGGGCGCGCGAAGATCCTATCCCCGGGGTGACCTCCCAGTTAATCACCGCGCAAATGCAGCGCGGTTCCTACCTAGGGGATCGCGATGAAGCGGCGCGTCTGCTCGCCAAGGCAGCCCACCCGGGGGATCTGATCCTCACGGTAGGTGCCGGAGACGTGACCGTGGCCGGGGGTCTAATTTTAGAAATGTTAACTCAGAGGTTTTCGCAGTGACTTCTCACAAATCTTCTTTCTCCCGCCGATCTTCAGCCACTGAGGTATCTAAAGGTACTCGAGCGCGCGCGAATCGACGGCAAAGGGGCAGGAGAGAGGGCAAGGAGGTGTCGCTACCGCGCTCCCGGCAGGTAACTTTAGCTTCCAAAGATCGGGCAGTTATCTCTAGCGGACTGGCACAGCGCCGTGAAGAAATCGCGCAGATAAAGCGGCACAAACGGCTGCGACGCAGCGCTATCGGGGCTTTGCTAGTGGCAGTCATAGCGACTTTGGGGTACCTGTTTTGGTTTTCTCCAGTATTTGCTTATGATCCGGGGCAAACAAGAGTTATGGGGGCTAGTATGCAAGTTCCTGCTCAACAGGTAAAAGATGCGCTTTCATCCTATGCAGGAAAACCTTTACTTCGGGTTCCTACCGGCCAGTTAGCTTCTACGCTAAAAAAAGATAATCCTTGGATCAAAGAGATTAAGGTGCAGCGGGAGTTTCCCCGTGGGTTGACAGTCCATTTAACGCTACGTAATCCCGTAGCTAAAACCGGGCAAGGAATGCTAATTGATTTGGACGGAAAGGTATTTCCAGCTAAAGGCTTCGAGGTATCAAATCTGGTGACAGTAGCCAGTTCCTGCTCGGTCAGTGATAACGGTGAGTGTTTAAAATCGGCAGCCACCGTGGTGAATTCTTTGCCTCCTGAAATTAAAGAGAAAATTGCACAGGCTCAAACGGCACGATTAGACAATATCGAGTTGGAATTAAAATCAGGGGCAAAAGTTATCTGGGGTGCCAGCCGGGATAATCAAAAGAAAACACAGGTACTGATGGTGCTCTTACAACGAGGCGGAACCGTTTATAACGTCACAGATTACGCACATCCGACGATTACCGGTTAGGGCGTGGATGCAGGTAAAGCCAAATTAAGGTCATCAGCGATAAATAATAATTTAGCTACAGATTTCATCTCCTCAACGCAAAAATCGGGCGGAGTCCGTTATGGGGTAGGCTTTGAGGGAGTAATGAAGGGAGAAAAATCCATGAGCAATAGCGCCAGTGATATACCGGCATATCGTTACACCGCCAAGATGGCAGGTGAAATCGAAGAAAAGTGGCAAAAATACTGGTTAGAGCAAGGCACTTTTAATGCCGATAACCCGGTGGGTTCCCTTGCTGGCCCTCTGGCAAAAAAAGAGTCCTTCTTCGTAATGGATATGTTCCCTTACCCGTCCGGTAAAGGCCTACACGTGGGACACCCCCTCGGGTATATCTCTACTGACGTCACCGGGCGTTTTCAGCGGATGCAAGGTAAAAACGTTCTTTATACCATGGGCTATGATGCTTTCGGTTTGCCCGCAGAACAGTATGCGGTAACCACTGGGCAGCATCCGCGCAAGACGACAAACGAAAATATTGCTACTATGCAGCGGCAATTAGCGCGCATTGGTCTTTCTCATGATCAACGGCGTTCTTTCGCTACTATCGATCAGGATTATTACCGCTGGACACAATGGATTTTCTTGCAGATTTTCAACTCTTGGTATGACCCGGAGGCTACCCGCCCAGATGGAGGCAAAGGTGCGGCTCGTCCTATTCAAGAGCTAATCGAAAAGTTTAGTAGCGGGGAAAAGCCTTTGCCCGAGGGGGCGAAGTGGAGTGAATTAACTCCCAAGCAGCGCGAGGATGTCCTTGAGGATTACCGTCTAGCCTACTTGTCTTATGCCCCGGTTAACTGGTGTCCGGGATTGGGGACGGTACTGGCTGATGAAGAGGTAACTTCCGAGGGGCGCTCCGAACGGGGTAACTTCCCGGTATTCCGCTCGCATCTGCGGCAATGGATGATGCGGATTACTGCCTATGGCGACCGTCTGATTCAGGATTTGTCCACCTTGGATTGGCCGGAAAAAGTACGCACTATGCAGGAGAACTGGATTGGACGCTCCCACGGTGCCACGGTAACTTTCCAAACCGAGGGACACAGCCTGCAGGTTTACACCACGCGCCCAGATACCTTGTTTGGAGCCACTTTTATGGTGGTAGCGCCGGAACATCCGCTGCTTTCTGGACTGGGGCAAAGCGAACTTCCCCAGGGCGCCGCCCAGATCCCTGCACAGTGGCCACAGGGTACCCGGAAGGCTTGGACCGGGGGATATGAAAATCCGCAGCAGGCAGTACGCGCTTACCAGGAACAAGCAGCCGCCCGTAGCGAGCTTGAACGCGGAGAAGATGCCCGCGAAAAGACCGGGGTATTTACCGGTTTATTTGCGACCAACCCGGTTAATAATTGCCAGATTCCTATTTTCACTGCCGACTACGTGATGATGGGGTACGGTACAGGAGCGATTATGGCGGTTCCTGCCCACGATCAGCGTGACTGGGATTTCGCTAAGAAATTCGACCTAGACATTATCTACACCATTACCCCCGCCCCGGATGCGGATAAAGATGCTGCGTGGATTGGGGACGGGGTTATTCAGAACTCGGCTAATGACCAGATTTCCCTTAACGGTTTAGGCAAAACCGAGGCGATTAAGAAAATAACTTCTTGGCTAGAAACTGCGGGACTGGGAGAAGCTACCACAACGTATCGTCTGCGCGATTGGTTATTCTCGCGGCAACGCTATTGGGGGGAACCCTTCCCGGTAGTCTATGACGAGGACGGAGTGGTACACGCCCTCCCTGAATCAATGTTGCCCCTGGATTTGCCGGAGGTAGATAACTTTTCTCCGCGTACTTTTGCCCCCGACGATGCTGACTCTTCACCCGAGGCTCCACTTGGGCGCGCCGAGGACTGGATAAAAGTAGAACTGGATCTAGGACAGGGTAAAAAAACCTATTACCGGGACACTAACGTGATGCCTAACTGGGCAGGTTCCTGCTGCTACGAGCTGCGCTACCTCGACCCAGGGGAAAAGGATTTCCTAGCTAACCCCGAAAATGAACGTTACTGGATGGGGCCGCGCGAGGGTGCATCCTCGGGAGGTACCGATCTTTATGTCGGCGGGGTAGAGCACGCGGTCTTGCACTTACTCTATGCACGTTTTTGGCACAAAGTACTCTATGACCTGGGACATTTATCTAGCCTGGAGCCTTTCCATAAGCTGTTTAACCAAGGCTATATCCAGGCTTATGCCTACACCGATAAACGGGGAGCCTACGTGCCGGCATCAGAAGTAACAGGTGATGAGGCTAGCGGGTTCACCTATCAAGGGGAGCCGGTAAATCGTGAATACGGCAAGATGGGTAAATCCCTCAAGAATATCGTCACTCCTGATGATATTTGCGCCGAGTATGGGGCGGACACTTTCCGGGTATATGAAATGTCGATGGGACCGCTGGATATGTCGCGTCCGTGGGAGACCCGGGCAGTGGTGGGCTCCCAGCGCTTCTTGCAGCGGCTGTGGCGGAATGTGATTGATGAAAACACTGGTGAAGTTACCGTTAGCGAGGACGCGCCTGATTTGGAAACCCAGCGCGCCCTAGCCAAGGCGATTGCGGCAGTTACCGAGGATTATCGGGAAATGCGTCTTAACCTGGTGGTTTCGGATCTGATTGTGCTCAATAATCATTTGACTGCGCTGAAAGCGGTTCCCCGGGAAGCAGCGGAGGCGCTGGTGTTAATGATTTCTCCGCTCGCTCCCCATATCGCTGAGGAGCTTTGGAGTCGGCTGGGACATGCTTCCTCACTGGCACGTGAACCCTTCCCGGTAGTAACCGATGAATCTTTACTGGTTGAAGAGGAAATCACTGCGGTGGTGCAGATTAACGGCAAGGTGAAATATCGCCTGCAAGTTCCGCAATCTATTTCTGCAGAGGATCTAGAAAAACAGGCTTTGGAAACCGAAGTGGTCAAACGGAATCTGGATGGTGACCAGCCCTTGAAAGTGATCGTGCGCGAACCCAAACTGGTAAATGTAGTGATAAGGAAAAAGAAATAAGTAATGAGCTGACCAGGGCAGATGGGTATTAAACTCGGATGCGATGGCAAGAGCGATTCTCTTATTGATTTTTAAGGAGCAGAGTTGAGTTTCGAAACTTGGATGCTTAAGGCGGGCAATGACTCGGTATCGATTGCTGAAATCGGGGCGACTGTCTTGGATTGGCAGGTTGAGGATGATTTTCAGGTTCTTGGAGAGGGGCCTCAACCTGGTGAAGGTGCGCAAGTATTGCAACGGCGCACGGTACATGTAGTTGACGGTTACCGAGATGCGGACGAGTTACGAAACATGAACGGCTTCCGCAATGCGGTGATGGCTCCCTGGTCGAATCGTTTGCGGGATGGAAAATACAATTTCCAAGGCCGCGAATACGATTTTAAAGGCAAGACCATTGGAGGACCGCTTGCGTTACACGGTTTGGTGGCAGATCAACCTTTCGAGTTAGTCGAGTCCGGGGAAGACTTTCTTAAGGCTAAAGTTCAGGTACCTAAAATTGAGGCTTATCCGTTCGAGGTGGAAGTAGAGGTCACTTACCGACTCTTAGCTGATCCGCATCGCTTGGAACTAGATCTAGTGGCTCGAAATAGGGGAGAGGAAGACGCTCCGATTACTTTGGGCTGGCATCCGTATCTAACCTGTCAAGGGGGCAGTGCGGAAACTACGAAAATTACGGTGCCCTCTCAGGTTAGGATCCAGGCTGATAAGAATCTGATTCCTAAACCAGGAGTAAAAGGATTTTCTACCCAGACTTACCCGGTTACTTTGGTACATCGCCGGGATATTGACTGGGGGATGACCTCCTTGGTGGAAGAAAATGGTGTGGCAACTGCGGTAGTTGACCATGTAGATGGTTCTCAGACTGCCGTAGAGTTACGGGGAGCCCGTCAAGGTTTAGGCTTAGGATCATTCCAAATTTATACCGGCCAAGATTTAGGGTATCGCCGCGGGATATCGGTAGCAGTAGAGCCGTTACTAGCCATGACGGATGCTTTTAATCGTCCAGAATGCGAAGATCTGATTACGGTGGGGCCGGGGCAAGCACAAGAATTGCATGCTGCACTAGAACATCGTCCTCCTAATTCTTTGAAAGATCTCTGATATGCCCAATTCCTGATCCTAGTTTCAACTCGGGTGAGGGATTTATTTCTGGAATATTCAAGCCTGGCGCTTAGGCGATAGCATTTTTCGGGAATATGCCTGTTGGGCTGCGCAGGTCGTAAGTAGCTGCTGGATCTGGGGTATTTTTTAGCGGTTTATCCCGGTTGTCCCGGTAGGAAGATTAGTGCTGACTAATGGGGAATGTGATGCTTACTTGGCCTCGGTTTATCGGTTGTTTCCTGGGGAAATAACCGATACTTTCCTCAGATCTTAACCTTAATTGATATTTCCAGATTAAGGCTTGCTTATCTATACCTAAGTATGAAAAATAAAATCTGTAATCAGTTTCAGGACTCGTTTACTGATATCGGTAACACCAAAGATGGTGAGGGTCCACAACAATGAGGTTGAAATGGTATTACAGGTAGTGCAAGAGCCTTATGTAACAGTGCTGGACTACTGGTTTTTATCTGTTTACACAAACTTTATTAGTTAACAATGGTGTTAGTTTTCAAAGAAGAAAAGGTCAGGTAATGTCTCTGAAATATAAAGCAATCTTCACGGTCAGTGCCGCGTTATCTTTAGCATTAGGAGGGCTGGCGACTGCGCCGATTGCATCAGCTGAGCCAACCTTCACGCCGATACCGCAGTCCCAGATGAAAGCAGTATGGGCTGATTCGGTTGAAACTGGTGGCGAAGGAGCCAACGGTCCTTTAGGAAAAGTACTTGATGGTGATATTAACTCTTATTGGCATACCATCTGGTACCAGGGGAGTGGCAAAAACCAAATGCCCCACAAGTTCATTATCGATTTAGGCAAAGAGGTCTCCGACTTAGGACGGGTGACGTTGACTCCGCGGCAAAGCTCTAATGGTTCGGGGAGGGTACATGAATACCAGATTGTTAGCTATACTGACGCAAATTGTGCTGATGAAGCTAAAGCTAAGGATTTAACTCCTGCCAAAATCCTAGCAACGGGTGAGTTTGCAGAAAAACATGGGGATTTAAGTGCCCAAAATATAGATTTTGCTCCGGTAACTGCCCGCTGTGTGGGGGTGATTTATAAAAGTGCTTGGGGAGGTGCAGCCGGAAGAAGCGAAACCGTGGGATCTTTAGCTGAATTTAATGCCTCTACGGTTAACGGTTATCAGGCTCCGCCTCCTCCCGCAGAGCCTGTAGACGTTAAAATTCCTAGTCCCACTGATAAAATTACGATTACTGATGGCTCCGTATCTGCTGATTTGCAATCAGGATTCCCCCAAGTTATTGCTTACCATCTCGAGGGCAAAACCTTACCAGCAAATGTGGGAGAGCCCCTGGAATACCTGCTTATTAATAGGAAATTACGGAAGGTAACTCTGAGCGACCCGGTCACAAAGACTGCCAATAGTGCGACCTACGAGCTAAAAGTAGATTCAATCGGGGCTGCTTTGACAGTGAAAATTTCCCTGTCGAATGGCAATCTTCGTTGGGAGATAAGCGGTATCGATGATCCTAAAAAGCAGATAGATCGCTTGTCGGTGCCAGGTCTAAACCTGGTGAGCGTTGCGGGGGCTAAAAATGGAAGCTTAACAGTGGCGAGTGATGGCACCAATCGAGATGCCAATGCGGACACCACTTGGACAATATCTAAGCAAAGGGCAGGAGCACGCGTAACCGGTTATATGGCTGCTATTAGTAACTCTGAACTGGCAGCGGGATTATTATCGAATGCCGTCAATGATGACTATGCCAGAATTGAAGTGGAAGGGGGTGCAACCCGATGGTTGGCAACCACTGCGCAGGAAGAGTCCGATATCTCTGGTAAGACAACTATGGTCGGTTCTCTCAGCCCCGCTTCCTGGGTCATCTATGGAACAGGGACTCGTAATGGAATAGGTAAAGATCCGAATCCTTTTGCACAGGTACGTATTGTTAGCGATGTAAACGGTGACAGTAGCGTGGACTGGCAAGACTCTGCGACGGCCACCCGCGCCCTAATGGTGGAAAATAAACTACCCAATGGTTATAACGATACAAAGAATCGGGTAATTACCCGGATTCCTTTCAATATTGTTTCTCAGGCGACCCATCCATTTTTGCGTACGTTAGATGACACTAAACGCATTAGTTTAGAGACTGATAACTTGGGGCAACACGTTCTACTGAAAGGCTATCAAGCAGAAGGACATGATTCCGCTCAAGGGGATTATGCGGGGCATTACAACCAGCGTGCTGGTGGTTTTGAAGATCTAGTGACTATGACTAAAGGGGCGAAAGAATATAACGCTGATTTTGGCGTGCATGTTAATGCTACTGAAAGCTACTCGGAAGCTAGGTGCTTTAACGATGGTACCGATGCCAGCACTGTAACCGATGAATCTTGTGTTATTAAGA
>CAMYAU010000057.1 GCA_947253735.1 uncultured Varibaculum sp.
GCCCTTTGCAACGCCCTTGCCATTCCAAGGGTCAGAAGCCGAAACCTGCTTGCCGGAATAGAAACTCTTTCCGGTAACGGTTGCGACATCGGTGTGGGTTTCGCCCGGTTTAACCCCGCTCAAATTGCCTTCGCAGGTTACTTCTTCGCCCACTTTTAGCCCTTTGGAAATACTGTCCGGGCATTTAATATCCTGGATATGGCCGGAGCCTTTAACAGTCTTATCAGTCAGCTTCACATCCACCAACGGCACGTCACCAGTGTTCTTAATAGTAAACATGATGGCCTGGTTTCCTTTAACGATTAGCGCGTTTTTCTCCTGGTTGCGATCCCCTTCTTCCTTGCCGGAATCTTTATCCCACTTGACAATGGAGATAGCCGGGTTCTCCGAGGTTCTAGTCACCACCTCGTTAGACTCACGCTTAATCCCATTATGGGTTTCGGTGTGCTTGTTCTTGATGGTACCCACCGAGATGCGGCGCATACCCACATAGGCGCTCCAGCCCTGCTCGCTAGCCATCGACTTAGCAGTGTTAACCAGATCGAACAGGTCTTTCCCCGCCTCGATAGTTACGATCCCGTCCTTTTCGGTTACCGTAAAGTAGGTTTTGCCGTCTTGGATGGCAGCCTCCTTTAGGTCCTCAAAGTCAATCACCGATCCGGCAGGCAAAACTTTTTCTTTACCTGCAAACACGTCGGCGGTTACCTTAGTGGATTTTTCACCCACTTTAAAGACCTCTTTATCAGCGTCCTTAACGTTTTGTCCTGCCTTAAGGATCACTTTATCCCCGGAAGTGAGATCTACTTTCGCGTTAACGTATTCCCCATTTGCCTCAAAAATATCGGCTAACGGGCTGACGGACTTGGCGATAGTAGCGCCCTTGGCGAAGACCACTTTCCCGGACTCATCGAAAATGTCGCGTTCAGCAAGCACCTTCCAAACGCCCGTGTAGTAGTCAGCCTTCTCGTCATAGTCATCAGTTATAGACCACTGGCTAGTCTTATTCGCCCTATCAGCGGGCAGAATCGAACTCGACAGCTTATAGGCAAATAGGCCATCCATTTCCACCGTAGTGTCATTAATGGACTTAGCATCCGCCTTAGCGTCTACAACTACGTCCTTCTTGGGGTTGATCTCCTTTAACGGGTTAGACACCACATTGGTTACCTGACGCACATTCTCAAGGTTCTGGATCGCCTGGTTGCGGATAACATACCCGTCCTTAGACTTCTTAACCTGAGTAGTCAAGTAAACCCAATACTTGTGCCCCATCAAAGACTGGTTGATGATCGCATCCTCGTCAGGGCGAACAGGTTCCTTATCGTAAGCCTCCAGATCGGAAGGTTGCGGGTCGCCCTTAATCAAAACGCCTTGAGTGTTCGTGTGGTCATGGGTCTTAGCAAACGCGAAGGCCTTACCATTCTTCACCTGGATATTGAACTCGCTAGTTACGTCCTTACCGGTATCTGCTTGAATAATCTTTACCCCAGATGCATCTAGGTTTAGATATTCTTCATCGTAATCATCGCTAATGCCGAGTTTGTGTACCCAGTAGGCCAGTTTCGCTTTGCCTTCAGCGCTTGCCGGTAGCGGAGAAGCATCCAAAGTCACCCGGTAAACAATCTTGTCCCCAGTGATAACGGTTTTACCGTCAATGTTCTCCCCAGCCTCGTTAAGGTCTTCCTTCTTCGGCTTGGTGGGCGGTACTTCGTTGGTCACCCAATTGGTTGGGGTGGTCGAATCGTTAACTACCTGGAACGCTTGGTTCTTGATCTCAGTGCCCCCGGCGACAGTGCTGCTCACCTGACCACTAAAAGTAAGAGTTAGCCAATCGGTCTTGTTAGTTGCCGCCTTATCCATGTGGGAAGCATTCTTAGCTTTGGTATCCATCCATTCTTTAGAGAACTGGATAGTGAAAGAATGCGCCGCATCATCAAAGAGAATCTTGTATTTGCTGCGCGGAATCACCCGAGAGCGGTCACGGTTGTCAACAATCTTGATCGAGGTTTTATCCAAGATAAAGTTCTTATCGTAATTGTCAACAATATCGAAGCGTTTCAGCTCATATGCCCGGTCCTTATTGTTGGGCAGGTTCATGTCTACGCCCACGCGGTATTGCAGTTTTTGTCCCGGCAACACTTTGTTTTCGTTAATAGATTCGTCCGTGTTCGGGCCAGCTTGACCGGCCTGACCGAGCACGTCCTTATCGGGCTTGGGGTTCCAAACAAACACGGGAGGAACGTTGGTTTCGATCTCCTCATTGTTATAGATTTCCGCGCCCTCATTGAACAGCTTAATAGTGTCACCGTGGGTGTTGGTTTGCTCATTTACCGGATAGAACTTACCCTCGATAGCCAGTTTGACGGCTACGTCAGCTTTTAGCAGTTTCGTGCCACCGGTAAGGATACCTCCATCTTCTAACGCGCCTTCCTTAGCGGTAGCGATAGTCTTGGTTCCCTCAGTTTTAAAATCGAAGAACTCGGTTTTGTCTTCCCATTTACCTCCGATAGAAACATAAACCTTCGCGCTCTCGTGAGCCTTGGTGAAGTCGACATATTTTGCTGCTTTCGCCCAGTTATCAATAAGTACGTAACGGTCTAGGTTATCGTCCATGTTTGCCGGGAAGTGACCATTAACAACCGCGCCTACTTTGTCGCCGTGGTTGAAGGTTTTTTGATCCGCGCCCACGTTATTGGTTTTTTGCGCATCGTTTACATCCCAGTTGAGCGACCCATCCTTATGCAGTACCCATGCTTTGTTCGGGTCAGGTACTTCCTTGTTGATTTCTTTCTTTTCGGTATTTTCGCAAACCTTGTGGTCGCTGTCCCAGCAAATCTGCCCAACGTTTTGAATATTTTCACGAGTCTTGGTCGGTTTCGGCGCGGTCGGAACGTTTAAAGTAAGCCACCCTGCAGCAGCGTCTTTAACTACCGCTTTAACGATTCGTTTGCCGTCCTGGCTATCGTCTACCTTAATGTCGGCGCTAACCCTGCTGCCTTGCTCATCGGTTACATAAATACCCGAAAAATCATCGGCTTCTTTGCCCCCAAGGAATACATTCTTGGAAAGGATCGTGTCGGAGATTTCTACGTTAGCGGCCCCGCCAGTATGTGCCTTGATCTTGGCCAGGTACGGCATGGCGCTAACTACTATCTCTTTGGGGTCAAGGACGCGTCCATTAATATCGTGCATGGTTTTAACTGGGGCTGGAGTCTTTAGCTCAAAAGTCTCACTGGCTACCCGATCAGGAGTATCTACCGCTTTAGCCATGGCTTTTTGGCGAGCCACCTTAATGTCATACCAGTATTTGCCTGCCGCCCAGCTATTCCAACCAAAATCCTTAGGGGTAAACTTCGGGCTATCAAAAGTTCCAGTACTTTTAACCGTCATAGGTTTAGTTACGGCCTTGGCTTTACTACCTTGAAAACCGTCCCAGTTAAGCACCACCTGGGCACCTAAGTCTTCTACCGGGCCAGAGCCTTTAGGAGAGGTACGAATCTGGTCATGAACCTCCTCGGTTCCGCCAGCCGTGCCCGGTGAAGCTTGCGCTGCGGTAGAAACCTGCAACTCATAACCAGCAGGCTCAAACTCATTTAACGCGATACAGATAGCGCGCGAACCGGCGGGGAACTTAGCCGCAGTAGCGTTTACTTCTTGAGTTCCAGCGTTATATATGTCTTGAATGCTTTTAGCGTTATAACCTATAAACTCGTTCCTGGCGTTTGAAGCATTCCACACGCCCGGCCAGGACTCCTTAAATTTCTTCCCGCTCGCGCCCCAGGAAACCCATTGTCCTCGGTTGCCTTTACCTAGCGACATATAAATACCAACTACGCGGGCTCGCTTCGCCTTGCCGCCAGAGCGGGCAATAGCATTGCTCATAGCAGCGTTACAGGCCGGGTCAGCATAGGCATGGATTTGTTTTTCCGCGATCTCCCCGGAGGTTTCTTTGTCTATCTGTTTTACCCAATAGTTAGTGGAAGCCTGCCCCCAACCCTGGAACGGCTTATCCTTCCAGTTGTAATTGTCACCGGTGACTAAAATAAATGCCGAAGCATCAGCGTGGCTGCCTCCAACAGGACCTCCGCCTTTGCCGCCAGTACCAATATAAGCGCTAGCCGAACTAGCACCCACAAAGCCGCTAAGCCCCACAGCGGCAGCCACGCCTCCGGCGATTAAGGCCCTTAAAGCTTTTTTCTTGGCCATATTCTCCTCTTTCTATATCAGTTTCGGTGGGGTACTTCCCCCCATCTCCCACAATGGGCTATGCGTAAACCCAAGGGCGGGGCATTTCCCCCTCCGCATATGGCTATGCGTCAAAAGCAAAACGGGCCCAGCCAAAAAGGCCAGACCCGTCTTAAGAAGGACAGATTCTATTGTTTAGTTACATTGAAGCACTTTATCGCCCATCATGACGCAACGCTTTTTGCTGTAATCAAAACCCTCGCGGGCAGCGTCCTGAAGTACAGTCCCCTTGCTCGGGTCCCAGCCAAGGTCATTACTACCCCCGCCGCCTCCGCCACGGCGAGGAGCCTGATACGAGCCCCCAGAGCGATAACTACGAGGAGCCTGATAGTTACCACCAGAGCGGCGCTGCACCTGATAGCTACGTACCTGAGTCTGAGCCGGTGCCTGCGCCTGTGCTGCCGCCTCCGCCTCAGCCTTAGCTTTAGCTTCAGCCTCCGCCTTAGCTTTAGACTCCTTTTCAGCCTTCACCCGCTCCACATAGTCCTTAGCCGCCTTAGCCTTACGCTCAGCCACCAAAACCTGCTTTTCCCTATCCATATCGGAAATAGTCGGCACCTTTACCGCCGGAGCGCTCGCGGCCTTCGGGGCAGAACTAGAACACCCTGCCATGCCGACAGCTAGTGCTGCGCTGGCAAGCATAATAAGTAGTTTTTGAGTTCTCATCTTTCCAATCCTTTCTTCGGGTCTAAATGTTTCCCTCACCACCTATGTATGGCGCGGAGACAAAAACCCAGGTGAAAGCCATATAGCCAGTATAGCGTATGAGAGGATTTTAAGGAAGGGGATCGCCTCAGTTCCCACAATTCCAACTGCCGCTCACATTCCCGTCAGCCGTTAAAGTTGCCGCAAAAGGACCTTCCCAAGAAGTAGTAAGGCTCGATCCCCCGCGCCGACCCCCAAGCGATATAGAGGCATTCGGGCCAGATGCGTAAATAGTGAGTGTGCCGTTGCAAGACCCCGTAAGGGTGGTACTTGCCCGCCTATTTACCGGGGCAGGGGCAGGAGCTACCGGGCGCTCAGTAACCGTTCTAACAGGAGCCGGAGCAGGAGCAGGTTTTACCGGGGCCGGTGCAGGAGCAGGCGGCGGGACCGTCGGGGCGGGGCTACTAGCTTGCTCGGTAGGCTTTTCGCTAGGACTAGCGGTAATAGTTGCCGTAGCCGTTTGAGTCACCGGGGAAGGTGGGGCCATGTTCTTCTTTAAATCCTTTAAGGCTAAAGAAGACATGACCCCCACCCCCAGTACAAGCCCTACCACCACTAAACATGTAAGGAAGGCTGGTGATAGGGCTAGGTACTTGAAAGTGCCCCACGGACTGCGGAGCAAAGGGCTTTTAGAAGAGGTCATCTTCTTCTACTTCGCCCGCGCCAGGGGCAGCATCGTCTACTTCCTCTTGCTCTACTTCTTCGACCTCTACAACCTTGGCTTTGGCTTTAGCCTTCGGTTTCCGGGCAGGCTTAGCCTTTGCCTTGGGTGCAGGCTCGTCTTGCTCGGCATCAGAACCAGAATCTTGCCCTTTAGATCCCGCCTTAGAAGCTTCTACGTTGTGGAAGCGAATGTCAAAAGCAATATCCTTTACCTTCAACACGTTCTTGCGCCGAGGCTGACCTGTTTCCTTATCCTCCCATTCTTGAGCGCTAAGAGAGCCCTCAACAATCACCGGATTTCCGCGCAGCAGATTATCCTTTACCCGGTCTGCCAGGTATCCGCGAGCCTCGCAAGTAACGTAGATCGGGGTGCCGTCCTGCCAGTTGCCGTCCTTGTCTTGCCAGCGCACGTTATGAGCCAGATCGAAGTTGCACACCTTAGACCCGTCTTTGAACTCCATCAGCTTTGGATCGGTTGTAAGATTGCCTGAAAATGAAAGCCAGTTAGCCATTTTTGTTTTCTCCTTTTCTTTTGGCTTTTCGCTTACGCCTCCTATGTAGGGCGCGCGGGAATTTTCACTGCACAAGCGGCCAATGTCGCGCAAGGCACACGAAGAAGTAACCAGTGCTAAACGGTATTGCTTTGAGGCAGCACCAAAACGGTTTTCGATTTCTGCAAGCCGGTCCTCCATGCTTACTTGTCTGCCATCTTTGGAAGTAGTCATATCGGCAAGGGTCAATTACCCGCGCCCACTAGGGGCGGGGCTTGGACGTGAAAGTTTTTGGGCTTTCCATCCATTCGGGCGATTGACTACGCCCTGCTTTGCTGTCGATAGCAAAGAGGTATTTGTCCCGGATATTTAAGGCGGCGTTATGGTCTGCATGGGCTGAGTGTCCGCATTGTTTGCAGTCGAATCTTGCGCCGTTTCTGTTTTTCTTGTCCGTAAACCCGCACCTGTTGCACCTTAGGGACGTGAAGGCTGCGGGGACAAGTTCTACGGTTTTTCCTACGAAGCCGCATTTGTAGGTTAGGAAAAATTCAAGTTCCGCGTATGACCAGTTCGATAGCCATGTGCGGAGCTGTTTTCCTGCCTTCCTATTAGACTTTTTCTTTATATCGTTTATTGCGGATAGGTCTTCTAGGACGTAGGTTTTTACTTCCGGGTCACTAGCTAAGGTTTTGGATATTTGGTGGTTTACGTCCGAGATGAACCGCTTTTCTCGCCCGGAGATTGCTTTTAATCTTCTTTTTGCCGAGCGAGTGCCTTTTGCCTGGAGCGTAGCCCTATTATGTGCATACTTGCGTTTTATTCCCCTCACCTTAGCGCTAGAGTATTCACCTCCCTTCGAGGTAGTAATAATGTTTCGTATCCCCCGGTCTACCCCCACAACCTGCGTACCAGCGCAAGTAGTTGTAGGGTTTACCCGGTAGATTAGGTGGATGATGGCGTACCCGTTTTTCAGGGATAGTTTCGCGGCATTTATTTTTGCCCCTGGGTAACGAGTAAAGAACCAGTCAGGCAAGTCGATTAAAGCCTTAAATCTTTTATGGAAAGTAAGGGTAGATAGGGTTAAGAGATTTCCCCTTAGTGCCATGATTCGCCGGTCATAGTTGATCGTTTGTTTTCGGCGGATGGGTTTTATCTGCCATCTTTTGCGTTTATTGTTTGAGTTCCAACTTTTTACTGCCCCGGCTGCATCTCTTAAGGCTATGCAAACAAACTGGGCTGGAAGATCGGGATATTTTTTTCTTGCTTTATGGTAGAGGCTTTTTTGCAGTCTAGTCCGGTTTGCGGTCTGATTCTCGTTACACCAAGCGGCTATATCGCCCCAAAGCCGGTTATATTCACCGATTACTTTTTGAAACAGTTCCAGGTCGGATTTATCCATGTCCACTCGCACGCTAAGGGTGCGTTGGTGCAGACGGGGCCCGGTATTCATAGAATCAATGATACCATGTATTGTATGGAAATACATAGTAATTCTCACCAGGTTTTCTCGCTTGGATACCATATTGTTTTTTGTACCAAGTTCCGCCGCCCCATCCTAGAGGCCGGAGTAGGAGTGACCTGCAAAAACATTATTGCCGAGGTTTGCACCGCCTACGGGTGGGGACTTAAAGAAATAGAAGTAATGCCAGACCACGTACACATCTTCGTTACCGCCGATCCCCAAACAACCCCCGCCGAGATAGCCAAGACCATAAAATCAATATCGGCGGTAAGAATCTTTTACAAGTACCCGAAGATAAAACAACGCAAGTTCTGGGGCAAAGGAATGTGGTCACCCTCAACATATTTTGGGTCAGTTGGACACATAAGCGAAGACACCGTTAAACGCTATATCCAAAACCAAAAATCAAAAGCGTAAAGAAACACCCTTAAGTGCGTGATTCCTCCCCTAGCACAAGGCCAGGGGAATCCTCACGCGCTTTCTTGATTATGGATTCTGCAAGGCTTAGCGAGACTCCGTTTCCATGTTTGGCGATAGCGGGCGAATACTTGTATCCGCAGCGGGAGAGTACCTCGCCTCCTGCCGCGCCGTGCCGGTCAGCCCCGGCAAAGGCATACCCCACGTCATGCAAAAGTCCGGCAACAAACATTTCTTCGGCAAAATCTGCATTCCCGGTTAAGGACAAGGCAATGTCTGCTGCCCGCTTAGCAACCCCGCCCATATGCGAAAGCCGATTATCCTCAAGCTGCATTATCAACCTTTCCCGTATAGGCAATACGCACGTCCTGAGCTAGTACGTCGCAGCCCTCATCCGGGTCGAGGTTGAAAATACCGGCGGCTTCGATCACGTTGCCGGGTTTGACTTTGCCCATATACCAGGCAAGCGGGGCTTCTTTTTCTACCTTTACCCGTACCCGGCACAGGCCGCAAGTAGAGGACACCAAAAGGTCGGTAATAGACACGTCTTCTTCCAGGTAGGTTTCTTTATCGAGCACGATACCGTAGACAGTGGTTTTGGCGGCGTTAAACGTTTGCAATTTCCCCTCCTTGGGTTCGCCAATATTTCTTCTTCTTTTTCATTGGTGGCTATGCGTCCGTGCCTTTTAACCGCAAAACTTAGGCAGCCCTTACTCCGTGGGTACTCCTTGACCGGGGCAAGAATCCAAAACCCGCTCCATTGCCTGCTTCTCGGCTGGGGTGACCGACAAGTTATATTTGCTTTTCACCGCTATCTGCCGGGCCACGTAGGAGCAGCGAAAATCCTTGTTTTTCGGTAGCCACCCGGACGCATCCTTATCGCTTTTAGCCATATTGGCCGGGCCATCTACCGCCAAAAGGTTTAAGGGGTCGTTAGCGATAGCTTCTTTTTGATCAGGAGTTAGTTTTTGCCCTCCGCTCACCCACACGTTGCCGAGGGCTACTACGTGGTCGATCTGCACTTTTGCTGACTGAGGACCGCGCTCGAAAGCAATATCCTGCCTGGTGTAGGGGTCCTTTAACAGCCCGACTTTCACAACGCAGTCCTTCGTTCCTTCTTTAAACTTGGTTAGTTTAAGGTCGCGCGCCAAAATATCGTTGCGCGTGTCGCATCCGTTGTGGTCAACGTCCTTCCAGGCCGGGCCAAACTGGCTTCGGTCATACCCGGTCATTGGGGCTTTGCCTTTAACGGTGAGGGTCTGGAGCTTTGCCAACGCGCTTTCAGGGGCAGCGCTTTTAGCCGCGCCAGTCCCAGGCGTCCCTGAAGTCGGGGTAATCTCGCTGATCGTACACCCGGAGGTCAGGACAAGGACGGCTGCGGCACCGGCAAGGAACTTAAGAATATTTTGCATACCCCCTATGTAGGGCGCGCATCATTTGTACCACTTGCCGGTTTCGGGGTCGTAGCCAAAACCTTTGTCATCATCTGTTTTGCGCGGCTTTAACGAGTCAGGAGAACCAGTCTTATCTATCAAATACCCGCCACCGGATTTGACAGCTTCTACCTGGATATTCATCTTGCGGTCCCTCATGCCATTGGACTTAAACTCGGTCGGAGAGTTGTAACGCATTTCGTACTGGAACTCGGTTACTACCTTATCGGCGTTAGACTGGCTCCCATAAGCATCGAAAGGGGTCCCTACCAGGTCAAAACTAAAAGACCCGGTTTTTGGGCTACATTTCTTAACCCCACTCCAAGGGCTAACATTTTCCTTAATCCACCTATCTGTGGCAAGGCGTGATAGTTCGGAAACATAATCCTTATACTGCCTATCGCAACCCCCGGTGTGACTAAGGCGTTTTAGGTTGATGAACGCTTGGCTCACCTGATCATAGGCCGCCTGCTTATCAAAAGTAGGGGCGGGTCCTGCGCCATCCTTACCGCCGCTGCCGTCGCCTCCACCAGGGCCAGCCTCAGTAGTTGTAGGGGTAGCAATAGTTGCTGGCGGAGAGGAAGGCCCCTCTTCTTTTTCTTTGCCGCAACCCGAAACAGAAAACAGCAAAGCAAACGCCGCCAATGCAGCTGCTAGCTTCTTCATCTCACTCATACCTCCCAAGTGTGGCGCGTGCGCAAACCTCCGACACAAGTTCCGGCAGCGGCGCAAGGCGCTCGCCATGCCTCCC
>CAMYAU010000058.1 GCA_947253735.1 uncultured Varibaculum sp.
TCTCCGAGATCATTCTGAACATTAAGCAGATTGTGCTTTCTTCCGAGAATGACGAGCCGGTAGTGATGTATCTGCGTAAAGCAGGTGCGGGACAGGTTACCGCCGGGGATATTACCCCTCCGGCAGGGGTTGAGATCCATAATCCGGATTTGTACCTGGCTACTCTTAACGAGTCGGGAAAGCTGGAGATTGAACTAACGGTGGAACGAGGCCGTGGCTATGTTTCCGCTGATCAAAACAAGTCCGATGGGCACGAGATTTCTCGCATCCCGATTGACTCTATCTACTCTCCGGTAGTTAAGGTCCGCTACAAAGTTGAGGCTACTCGTGTGGAGCAGCGTACCGACTTTGACCGCTTGATCGTAGATGTGGAGACCAAACCGGGACTAGCTCCTCGAGATGCGCTAGCTTCGGCAGGTAAAACCCTGGTAGAGCTATTCGGTCTGTGCCAGGAACTCAATATTGAGGCTGAGGGAATTGAGATTGGCGCTCCGCAAACGGATCAGGCGCTTGCTCAAGATTTGGCGCTCTCTATTGATGACCTGAATCTACAGTCTCGTTCCTACAACGCTTTGACGCGGGAAGGAATCAACACGGTGGGGCAGCTGGTTGCCCGCTCCGAGGCCGATCTTTTGGATATCCGGAATTTCGGCGCTAAGTCAATCGAAGAGATTAAAGCGAAACTTGCGGAAATGGGGATGGCGTTGAAAGATTCTCCGCTACCCTCTCCGGTCAGTCTGGATGATCTGCCCACCCCCAATTCGTTGCAATTCTCTGACGACTAAGTCGGGTTTTCTCGGCGCTGAAACAATAAAGTTTTTTAGGAAAGTAAAGGAAGAAACATGCCTAAGCCATCTAAAGGTCCGCGGTTAGGAGCCGGCCCGGCACATGAGCGCAAAATTCTGGCGAATCTGGCGAAATCGCTGATCGAGCACCGTTCGATCCGTACTACCGAAGCCAAGGCTCGCCGCCTGCAGCCCTATATTGAAAAGCTGATTACCAAGGCGAAGAAGGGCGATATTCACAATCGCCGTATGGTTGCCCGCAAACTGGGTACCCAGGTTGACAAGTACACCCGCGGTTTCGATGCGGTCTACACCCTGTTTGACGAGGTAGTTCCGGATCTGGATCCTAAGCGTCAGGGTGGGTATACCCGGATTGTGAAGCTGCCGACTCGCCGTGGAGATAACGCTCCTATGGCCGAGATTTCTCTGGTCACCGAAAAGGTGGAAACGAAAGCCAAAGTACAGCCCACCAAGGATGAAGCAGCTAAGCCGGAGCAGGCTGAAGAAGCTAAAGAAGCCGAAAAGGTCGAGGAAGAAGCGGCAGAAGCTCAGGATAGCAGCGAAGAAACTTCTAAGGCAGCTGAAGCTGAAGAGGCTGAAGAAGCAGCAGATTCTGAAGATAAGTAACTTTCTAGCTACTGGCGGGTGAATCCGCAGGTAACTACTAACTACTTGATGCGGGCAGTTGGCATGTTTCGTGCCAACTGCCCGCATCAATTTATAGGGTACGCGCTAAGGGGGTATAGCAGGTTAGCGGACGAAGGGGACATAAACTAGCAATCCACAGTAACTAAAGAAAGGGATCAGCGCTGCTCCTCCTAAAGATCGGGCAGAGCAGCGAACCGGAAAATTGGGATGTATAAAACGCCAGGTAAGCTAGGAACATGGTAAAAGAGATGAGAACTCCCCTCACGCTGTCGGTTGATTGCGGGGGTGGAGGCATCAAAGCCTCTGTAATCGACAAACGGGGCACCATGATGGCGCCCTCGTTGCGGGTACCTACGCCCTATCCGTTGCCTCCAGAAAAATTAATTGAAATTGTGGAGAAGTTTCGCGCGGAGTTTAAGACGAATATTGACCGTATTACCGTCGGGATGCCAGGCATGATCCGTCATGGAGTAGTAATCTCCACTCCGCATTATGTGTGCCGCTCCGGTCCGCGAACCCGGGTACTACCGGAAATGGTGCAGGCTTGGGAACATTATGACTTGGCCGGTGCTTTAGAAGATAAAACCTCCCTGCCATCATTGGTTTTAAACGATGCGGAAGTTGCTGGAGCCGGGGTTATCTCTGGTACGGGCATGGAAATGATCATTACTTTGGGGACCGGGCTGGGAAATTCGATTTGGGATGGAGGACGCCTAGCTCCTCATATGGAACTATCGCATATGGTTGCCCGCTGGGGTTTGCTTTTCGATGACTATGTGGGGGAGCCTGAACGGATCCGCATGGGAGATGCGCACTGGTCACGGCGGGTTCGCCGCGTAGTGGGAGTTCTGCGAGAAGCGGTCATGTGGGATCGGCTCTATCTGGGAGGGGGAAACTCTGCGCATATCGTGGAATCGGTGCGAAAAACTTTAGGAGAAGAAGTAATCATCGTACCTAATGACGCCGGTATCCGCGGCGGGGTGCGTGCCTGGGAGTTGACTACCTGATGGGAGAACTGATTCGTCTACGCCTGGACTTGGCATATCGGGGAGAACCTTTTCACGGTTGGGCACGTCAACCCCAGTTATTGACGGTTCAAGGCAGGCTTGAAGAAGCTTTGACTCTGATTACTCGCCGCAAGGCGCAATTAACGGTAGCGGGACGTACCGATGCGGGGGTGCATGCCCGCGGACAGGTAGCACATCTGGATGTACCGGCAGAGTTTTGGTGTTCCCTCTCCCGAGGACGCGAGGAGAACGACCAGATGCGCGGGGAACGATTGCGCGCTCGGGTGGAAGGTCTAGCGGGGCGCGGTTTAAATGGTGCTTTGGTGTTGAAACAGATCAGTGTGGTATCCGGGGATTTTGATGCCCGTTTTTCCGCGCTTTCTCGCACCTACCGTTACCTGATTTGCGATGATCCCTGGGCAGTGGATCCTTGCCGCCTAGATATGGTGCGCACTTCCTCGCCCTTGGATACCGAAAAAATGCAAGTTGCGGCGCAGGCTTTTTGTGGGGAACATGATTTCCTTCCTTTCGCGAAGCCTCGTCAAGGTGCAACCACGGTACGCACCCTCCATTCATTTAATATTTCCCGTCCTTCTCCGGGAATAGTTCAGGCTGTGATCCGGGCGGATGCGTTTTGCCATTCTCAGGTGCGGTTTATGATGGGAGCCTTAATCGAGATTGGCCGGGGAAAGCAAAATGATAACTGGATAGTGGAACTCTTAGAAGCGGGAGTGCGGGACCAGCGGGTTCCGCTTGCCGATGGTCGGGGCCTGACCCTTTGGGAAGTTACCTATCCGCCTGCCGAGCAGTACGCTGCCCAAGCCCAAAAAGCTAAAGTGGTGCGCACCCTGCCTAAAATGCGTTAAAGCTATTAAAATGGGGGCATTTATTTAGCTAAAATGCGATCAGAAATTCGTTCGGAGGGATATATCCACGGAGTAAAATCAATATCCTGATTTTTGATCCGGAAGTGGAAACGCGAGATCTGTTCGACTGTGGGCGATGTTTTAAATTCCCTACATAGTTCTTTCACCTGTTCTATTTCAGATGGTGTCAGCCAGGTATAGGGGTCAGAACAGCTAAAGACCCCGCAGACTCGCGCTAAATTCTGGGTTACCTCATTTGCCTTTGGGCTTAGGAGAGAACCTCGTGACCGGGTGAAGGAAACATCTGGGTCTAAAGCGACTAAATCCTTTAGCCAATAGCGGGACAAGGAATTTAAGACAGCATTGCGAACCGCTGGTCCTGAGGGATCTCGCTTGCGTTCCGTATTATCCCAATAGGGGGCAGTATCTGGGCTGACTCTCATTCCGTCCACTAGGCCTAAAGAAGGCCCGATTAGTGCCCCGCAGGCCATTAAATATGCGTCGGGAAGGGTTTGCCGGATAACTTTGAGTCCCTCTCGGTAGGCTTGCTCACGAGAAACTGCGCGGTAACGCTTTCCCACTATGGCGGCTGCGTTAAGAAAATCTAGTTTGAAATAGGTAAATCCCCAGTTAGATATGGTTTTTAAAATATCATGGAGCCAAGATTTGGCGCCCGGGTGGGTGCAGTCTAATCCGTAATAGTAATTTCCCCAGTTGTAACCTGCAGGCTGCAATTTTCCAGAAAAATCGTGAATGAAATATTCTGGATGTTCTTGGACTATTGGGCTGCTAGCTGCGGCAATAAACGGAGAAATCCAGATGCCAGCTTTCATGCCGTGGGCAGAGATTTTTGTTGCCAAGTCTGCTGGTCCTGAAGGAAACTTTTGGTTGGGTTTCCAATCTCCAATTTTTCTTTGCCAGCCATCATCGATTTCTAATACCTGGTATCCGCTGGCTGCTGCGGTGCTAATCTCGCTTTCAATTATTTCTTCATCAATTTCTTCAAACCAGGAATACCACGATGACCAAATGGCTCCGGGGTATTTGCTGGAATCTGTAGGCGTATTTGTTAAAGATTTACCGAGGGCAGCGCAATAGGCGTTAAAAACCGGTAGTTCCTTACCAACTCCTACCCACCAAGTGATATCCTCTTCGTTATTAAAATTTGCGGGGACTGCAGGCGTAGAGCTATCGATTTTATCTGGTAATTTTCTTCCACTCAGACGGGTATTTCCGATTTCAAAATATCCAGATTCTCCCCCCAGGGCGCCGACTAGTAATACGAAGTCTTTTTGGGGGTCGAGTTTGATTGCAGTTAATAAATAAGATTGATGAATTTCTGGATTATCTGAATATCCATCCTCGGCAGTTAAGGTACGAGGAGGGTTATCCCAGACCCGATAGGGAGGTTTATTTAGGGACCACCACGAGGTCGGGGACCAAGAATTCCAACCATGCCGATAAAATTCGGTGTCTTTCTGGGCGGGGTAGCTTATTTCTATTTCTGGGCAGGAGAATTCGATAGCCTGGCTAGCCGGTTCCATCTGGGGGGAGTTATATGTATCCTCCCAGATGGTAGCGGTAGTGTTGCCAGAGTTCTCTGCCGGGAAAATAAGTTTTCCTTGCCGGTAGGTTATCTTCATGATCCCGTTCCTCGTGGTGGCAGTTTAGTAAATTATTTCTCCGCTAACAGCTCATTTATTTTCTTATTTAATTCCGGAAGAGCCTTAGCGGGATCTTCGCTTCCGCGTTCTATTCCCTCGAAGATCTTGTTAGCTTCGGTGTTAATTTCTTCAGCCTTGAAAGTGATCGGGTAGTAGACCAGATTCTTCGGATCTTTGGTGATATCCAAGAAGGCACTAACATCGACTCCGTTAGCCTCGTGCGCTTTAGCCGCGGCCTCTGATTGGCTGGTAATTGAGGGGAACACTATTGCTTTCTTGGCTACAATGCTCTGGCAATCCTCGGAAGTAAGGAATTTGACCCACTGCCATGCCTTGTCTTTATCTTTTGCATTCTTAGTGATAGAGGGAGCGAGGCCGTTAATAATGGTTTTCTGTCCCAGGGGGCCCTTGGGGAGAGGAGCAAATTTAAATTCTTGAGTCTTCGATTGTGACCAAGTATTGATTCTCCAAGAACCATCGGGGACGATCGCCGCTTTGTTTTGCTCCATCATGGGCTCTAAACCAAGATCGCCAGCTTTTTCAACCGGGGTAACATAGCCAGCTTGAATCTGCTTTTGCCACCAGTTCATGGCTTCAATTAATTTGGGTGAATCTAGATTGTAGTGGCGGCCAAACGGGTTCTTATCTAGATAGTTGAAACCGTTAGAAAGAGCAAACCAGGACCAGGGGCCTTGACCTACTACTCCGGAATTAGTTTCCAATCCCCAGCCATAAGTTTCCACATTGTTCTTATCAAACCCGGCTTCATCCCCGCGTTTTCCATTCTTATCGATGGTCAGATGAGCGATGGTCTTACCAAAAGTACCGCCATCTTGGGGATTCCAGTCCAAGGTTTTCAAACTAGCTTCATCAATTCCGGCGTCTTTAACGTCCTTTACGTTATAAACAAGAGCGATAGTGTCCCAGTCTTGTGGGATCCCGAAAGTTTTGCCGTCATAATTCCATAGGGATGCCAGATCGCCAGTGTATTGGCCTAGATCGATCTTGTCTTTTTCAATGTACGGTTTGAGGTCAGTCAAAACACCTTTAGCTGCTAATTCGGGATATTGAGCTACGTGATTGGTGATTACATCCGGTGCTTCTCCCGAAGATAGTTGTACCGTCAGATTCTTCCAATAATCGTCCCATCCGGTTTGTTGAATATCTACGGTGATTCCGCTCTTCTTCTTAAATTCGGCTGCGCAAGCCTCATAGGCTGGTTTTTGGTTTGGATCCCACAAACTGTAGGTGACCGTATTGCTATCTGTGCCGCTTCCCTTGGTCTCCTGTGGGGCACACCCTGCCAGGCCTGCTGCGGCAAATATAGCCACACCGCAGGTCAATGCGATTGTTTTTTTCATTTCATTCTCCTTAGGGACGGCTCTACTTCGCCGAAGTAAGACCGATTGAATTTACTAGTTTCTTCCCGACTACTAAAAGTAGGATCAACATGGGAATAGTCTGCAGCGTTGCAGCTGCCATGAGACCCGCCCAGTCTGGTTTAGTAGAGGGGGAAGCTTGTTGAAAGGTAGCCAGAGCGACATTAAGCAGTCGAACGGCGTGTTCTTTGCCCACCAGTTGTGGCCACAAGTATTCATTCCATGCGAAAACAGCCTGAATAATTGCAATCGTGGTGATGGGTGATTTGCAAATGGGGACCACTACTCTGCTAAATATGGTCCATCGATTTGCCCCATCTAAAAGAGCGGCTTCTTCTACTTCTCGGGGAACGGATAGAAAGAATTGCCGCAAAAAGAAAATAGCGAAAGGGGAAACCAAAACGTATGGGGCTAGCAAACCGCTGAAGGTGTTTAGCAATCCCAGGTTTTTTATCAATACGAAGTTTGGGAGCACGATGAATATCGGGGGAATCATCATTCCCGTGAGCAGGATTGCAAAGATTTTGTCCCTTCCGGGGAAATGGAGACGTGCAAAGGCATAGGCCGCCATCGTGGAGGTTACCACTTGCCCCAACACCAGTATGGCGGTGAAGATTAGCGAGTTGCGTAGGTATAGCCAGAAATATATCTTTGCGCCGGATCCTCCGGCGGCTAAATCTTCTTCAGTAGTTGCGAACCCGAGGACTCGTTTGAAGTTTATCCAGCTAGCATCGGTGGGGATCAAGGAATAGTCGCCGTTAAAAATTTGGGAGTTAGGAGTTAGTGCCGTCCGGATTGCCCAGACAAAGGGCAGTAGGGTCAGTATCAAAATGATTATTAGGGTGGTCCAGCCAAAGATTTTTTCTGTGCTGACCTTGCGTAAACTGGTGCTATTTTTCTTCATTTTTCTTTCCCCCTCGGTTATCCCAAATCCGATTCGGTAGCCTTCGTTAAACGCAATTGAGCCAGTGTCATCACTAAAATGATGATTAGTAAAACGACTGCCATTGCCGCGGCGTAACCCATTTGGCCTTGTTGGAAAGCTTTTTCGTAGATGTAGAAATAGATAACTCGGGTGGAGTCCAAAGGTCCGCCTTTGGTGGCTACCGCTACAGTGTCAAAAATCTGGAAAGAACCGATCATGGAGACTACTACCACCATCACCAGAATCGGGCGTATCAGCGGGAGGGTGATGGAGAAAAAACTTCTGCTAGTGCTGGCCCCATCTATTTCGGCGGCGTCGTAAATCATCTTGGGAACGATCTGCATTCCTGCGAAAATCAGTAGCGCCGTATATCCCATATTTCTCCAAGAGTTAACTAAAGCGACTGTGAAGATAGCGATATCGGGATTGCCGTAGAACGCGATTGGTTCGGTATGAAGCATAGTTAGGAAATGGTTTACCAGACCAACATTGGGGTCTAGCAAAAATAAGGTGATGACTGCGATAGTGACGTTTGGTACCAGCCAGGGGATGAGTAGGAGTGAGCGGATAAAACTTGATTGACTGATGCGTTGCATTAATACGGCTATCCCTAAACCAGCTATGGTCTGGGTGGTGATATTAACGAGGACGTAAATTACGGTAACCACCAGTGCATGGCTGAAATGCTGATCGCTCAGCAGCTTTTGATAGTTGGCAAACCCTACGAATTTTGCTGGAGATATTAAGTCCCAATCGGTAAAACTTATGGCTAGACCTCGTACCATGGGTATTAGATAAAAAATCAGGAATCCGATTACGGCAGGAGCTATGAAAAGGTATCCCGCTCTTATTTCCGCTAACTTTAGGTGGCTGCTTCTAGCGACAGAACCATCTGGTCTGTGGGCTTTTTCCTGTGCAGGGGGGTATGAGTCTAAACTCGCCCTGGTTTTTTGGTGTTTAGCAGCAGTCATCCTCGACCTCTCAGCTATTAAGAGTTGCGTCACAGTAATTATTACGTTAGTTTCTTTAGTAAGTCAAGCATTTTCAGTAAATGGGGGTTTACCATTGTGAATGCTCAGCGAAGAATTCAGCGGCGCACCAATATGGAAGCCGCAATACGTTACTTGACTGGCTGTGTTGATACGGTAGCGAATATTGCAAAACAAATAGGGGTAACTCGCCCGGCCGCCGAATCAATTATGGCTGACCTAGTCAAACTGGGCTGGGTAGAAAGCGTCGCTGCCCCCGAGGGGATAATTGTAATCGGCAGGCCAGCCACCTACTATAAGATATCTTCGCACGCCGGACACGTCCTCTCTCTAGATATAGGCGCCCACCATGTCAGTGCGCTTACCGCGGATTTAAGTGGGAATATTCTCGCCGAAAACACCGAAGATTTAGCGGAAAATACACCGGCAAAAACACGTCTAGAGGCCGCCCTGTCAGTTAGTAAAAAAACCTTGCAGGAAACAGAATGCGGTAAAACCTGGATCTGTGTTACCGGAAGTCCCGGCATTCAATATCAAGGGAAAGTAGCATATTTTGGTGGCAAAGGCATGCCGGACTGGCAAGGTCTGCAGCTGGATCAGCTGATCAGTAAGGAGCTGAAAGTAAAAGTCACCACTGTGGGGGACTGTGCGCTAGGTGCTCGTGGGGAATCGTGGGTAGGTGCGGCCTCAAAATATAATGAGGTGGTCTTTATCCTGGCGGGAATCCGTACCGGTGCGGCCAGTGTTCTTGAGGGGAGGGTGCGCACCGGCAGTCGCGGTGCCGCCGGATTGATCGGTGAGATTCCGCAATTGCGTTGGAGAGAGCTTGAAGCTGAAAGCTTTGCGAGCGGAGTTTATAGCCCCGATAGGCCGCCTAACCGGGAAGAGCTGTTTCAGCAGGCTCGAAAGGGGGACCAACTGGCGCTTTCCGGGGCAAAAAAATACGGCGAAATTCTAGGACTGGGAACTGCCAGTATGATCGCGGTTATTGACCCTGAATGCGTAGTTTTGGGGGGACAATTCTGTAGGTATGCAGATCTTTTCTTACCGCAAATGGAGCAGACCATCAAGGAATTGTGCCCCTTTGCTCCCCCAATCGCGGTGTCTACTTTAGGGAGGCGTTCGGTCGCCCTCGGGGGGATCCGCTACGCCCTAGATGGGGTATTTGACCAAATAAATATGCACACCCTAAATTCTGACTATTTTCCTGCCACCGATTTGGAGAAATTTTGGCTCTAGAAACTCAAAAAGATATCTCTTAGCCACATGAAGTAGCTGTTGGCGGTTATAATCTTGGGTTTCAGAAAATCTCTAGCTGGCGCTAAAGGGCTGCTTAACGCGGAATCTGTGGGCAGTTCAACAAGGTGATACTTTGACCTGGTAGCCTC
>CAMYAU010000059.1 GCA_947253735.1 uncultured Varibaculum sp.
GTCAAACGGACGATCGCCCTTGCCGTACTTCTTGCCTACGGCCTCTTGAATTTCGCCTAGAATTTCCGGACGCAGTTTAACGTGTCCCGGCTTGTAGGCACCGTGAACGTTACCAAAGGTCAAAGCGGTCAGGTAACGTCCTTTTTCACCAAAGCCCAGAGCCTCAGCGGTCTTCATGCCGTCCTCGGGAGTGGTGTAGAGCTTCTCGTTGATCTCGCCAACGATACCGTCTTCTTCACCACCGACAACGCCGATCTCGACCTCAAGGATGGTGTTGGCTTTAACCGACAGATCCAGCAGTTCCTGGGCGATTTCCAGGTTTTCTTTCAACGGAACGGAGGAACCATCCCACATGTGAGACTGGTAGAAGGGGAGGCGACCAGCCTTGACCTCTTCTGCTTCCATTTCCATTAGAGGACGAATCCAAGAATCGATGTTCTGCTTGGCGCAGTGGTCAGTGTGCAGCGCCACGGTGACCGAGTAGTTCTTGGCAATCTCGCGCGCATAAGCGGCCATAGCCAGGGATCCGGCTACCCGATCTTTAATGGTGGAGCCCGACCAGTATTCGGCACCGCCGACCGATACCTGGATGATCCCGTCGGACTCGGCCTCGGCGAAACCACGAATCGCCGCAGTTAGAGTCTGGGAAGAAGTAACGTTGATCGCAGGGTAAGCAAACTTGCCTTCCTTCGCGCGATCTAGCATTTCGTTATATACATCAGGGGTTGCAATAGGCACGAGGGCCCTCCTTTAAAGATAGACTTCTTACGCTTCTCATTCTCTCACAAGGTAGAGCTTAGTGCAGGGCCTTGTGTCCCAAGACGCACCCCAAGACGCAATATATCTCTCTAAATACCTGTACTTAGTTTTTGCTAGATTTACTGGCCTTGGCCGCGATGCTGGATTACCCACGCCCACATGGCTACCGCCGCGGCTGCTCCTACATTTATGGAGCGGGTAGACCCATACTGAGTGATCTCGTATACCGCTGCGCACTCCGTGATCATTTCCGGGCTTAATCCATTGGCTTCAGATCCAAAAACCAGGCAACACTCTGCTGGTAAGACCGCGTCCTCAAGCGGCTGGGAACCTTCCACATTGTCGATCCCGATGAGGGCGATCCCCGCCCTCTGCGCCCAATGGGCAAATGAGTCTGTATCCGGGAAATGGTCTACATGCTGGTAACGGTCAGTTACCATCGCCCCCCGTTTATTCCAGCGATGTTTTCCTACGATGTGCACCGAGTTAGCACCGAAGGCATTTGCTGAACGCACAATCGACCCAATATTGAAATCATGATCGAGGTTTTCGATAGCGACATGAAAGGGGAAACGCTCAGTATCTAGGAACTCCCGAATCGCATCCCGACGCCAGTAACGGAAACGATCCTCCACATTGCGACGATCCCCGCCCGCTAGTAACTCCGGATCCCAATGCTCACCTTCTGGCCAATGTTCTGGACCACCTGGCCAAGGACCAACCCCATTCCCCATCGGATTAGGCTTTGAAGCGGTCGCGCTGTAAATAACCGGTGAAACGGCAGACCAGGGAACGGGGAGCTTTCCAAGTCAAAAAATCAACAATCTTATAGATCACGGAAGGCACCGAGATTACCTTGCCTCGCGCCAGGTCATTTAAGGCCTGTTCAACCACATATTCCGGGGTTAACCGGGCGATTGTAGGTACGTCCTCGATCTTAGTGGTGATCTTGCTGAAGAAACCGGTATCGGTAGTTCCAGGCTTGAGCGCCATTACCTGTACCCCGCTGCCACGCAGTTCTTCCGCTAGGGCGCAACTAAAGATTTCTACCCAAGTTTTATGAGCAGCATAGGTTCCCATCGCAGTTCCGGAGGCCACCGAAGAAACATTCAAAATTGCGCCGCGTCCACGCCTACGCATCCGGGAAGCCGCGGTTTGGGAAAGCAACATGACTGCCCGCACCATCACATTCAGCCCGCGTACCTGCTGGGAGGCAGACCCATCAACGAAATCTTCCGCCAAAGCAAAACCAGCATTATTAACCAGTAGCGAGATTGGGCGCTCAGAGGAGGCTACCCGACGGGCTACCGCTTTCAATCCTGCCTGCGAAGCTAAATCAGCCGGCAACACCTCGCAGGTGACTCCGTAAAAATTTTCGATGCGTTGCGCCTGTTCCAGCAAAATATTTTCTCGGCGCGCCACCATCACCACATCGTGTCCACGCCCTGCCAACTGGTTACAAAACTCTAGACCCAGCCCACTGGAAGCTCCGGTTACTAAAACCCATGACATTTTTAATCCCCCTCGATTCCTAAATCTGTCAAATCTAGTGCCGCCAGGTATTGCCAGCCGGCCTGGTTAACTTTTTGTTTGGCCACATCGCCGCGGTCAACCACTACCGCCACACAAAGCACTTTAGCGCCTGCTTTTTCCGCTGCCTGCGCTGCCTGGATAGGAGATCCACCGGTAGTGGAAGTATCTTCCACAATTACTACCTGTTTACCCGCGATATCTGGGCCTTCAATCTGCCGCCCCATCCCGTGATCTTTGGCTTCTTTGCGCACCACGAAAGCGTCAATGTCGAGGCCACGTGAGGACGCTGCCTGCATAATCGCGAAGGCTACCGGATCGGCTCCCATCGTTAGCCCCCCTACCGCGTCGATATCCTCTGGCAGAAAACCCGACTCTTCTAGCAAATCTAGCAGCACATGCCCGATCAGCACCGAGGCTTCGTGATGCAAAGTAGAGCGACGCAGGTCAATATAGAAGGAAGACTTCTTTCCGCTAGCCAGGGTGAAATCCCCGAATTTAACGGATAGTTCTTTGATTAAAGAAATCAGGCGCGTCTTTTGAGAGTCGTTAGCGGTCATGACATTCAGTTTATCGGTTTTGTACCCGATATGGTTAGCACATGAGGATTGCAACTTGGAACGTTAACTCTATTCGGGCAAGACATGAACGGGTAAGCGCACTTTTGGAGCGGGAAAACTTGGATGTTTTGGCGATACAAGAAACCAAGTGCCGCCCAGAACAGTTCCCTTATGAGGCTTTTACCTCCGCCGGTTACGAGGTCGCGGTGCATGGGACTAACCAGTGGAATGGGGTGGCGATTATTTCTCGGGTAGGTCTCGAGGACGTGCAAAGGGATTTTCCCGGGCAGCCCGCCTACGGAAACCCGGGGAAAGAACCAGTAGTGGAACCGCGTGCAATCAGAGCAAATTGTGGCGGGGTGCAAGTCTTTTCCCTCTATGTTCCCAATGGTCGCGAGCTTTCGCACCCCCACTACCGTTATAAGCTCACTTGGCTGGCGCAACTTCGTGAATATGCGTCCTCACTGTTAGAGGCGGACCCAAAGGTACAAATGGCACTTATGGGAGACTGGAATATTGCCCCCTTTGACCAGGATGTGTGGGATATGCAGGCGTTTGCAGGCGCCACCCACGTATCTGAACCCGAGCGCGCAGCCTTTTTCGCTTTTAAAGATGCCGGTTTCACCGAAGTTACCCGCGACCTATTTGATCAGTACACCTATTGGGACTATAAGCAGCTGCGTTTCCCCCGCAATGAAGGGATGCGAATCGATTTTGCCTACTGCTCCCCCGCCCTAGCAGAGCGGATCCAATCCGCCGAGTCTTTACGCGAGGAACGCAAAGGCAAAGGAGCCTCTGACCATGTTCCGGTGATTTTAGAGGTGGCTCCGTAACCCCTCAGGCGGTTTTGGACACTTCCCGCAAGGCATGGTTTAGCTTGGGCCATAGCTGCTTGTGGAGGGCGCCGAAAGGCTTTTGCCCTAAGAAAACTGCCCCCAGGAGCGAGGCAGGGTCAATCCATAGAAAGGATCCGGATTGCCCGAAGTGCCCATAGGTCTGCTCGCTGGAGCCGGGTAGCGTCCAGTGTGGGTCTTTGGCGGCGCGGACTTCGCAGCCGAGCCCCCAGGCATTGTCACGATAGAATCCGTACCCGGGTACCACTCCGGGTAGCTGCATCCCATCACTACCTGACCAGGTAGAAAACAGCTTTTGGGATAGGAATCGCGGGCAGGCGGCCTCGTAAGCAAATGCCAAAAGTTCCCGCAGGCTGCCTTGCATTCCCCAGGCAGCCGACCCACGCAGTTCACGTTTTATTCCCAGGGGTGAAAATATCATTTCATCTACCCAGGTGGGAAAGGGAATCCCGCTACGCTGACTGAGTAGCTCGCTGAGGATTTCATATCCCGAATTGGAGTACACCCGACGACTATGCGGGGCGCGGGTAAATTCTCGTTTTTCGCGATCGAGGCCGCTGCGGTGCGTCAGCAGATCAGCCACATTAACGGGGCAAGGAGCGTTTACTCCCGGTAGTTGCTGCAACGGCTCCCCTAAGTCAAGGACACCGTTTTCTACCGCCCCCAAAATAGTGCGAGAGGTAACCAGTTTAGTCACCGACATCCAGGGATAGACTCTATCCTGGTCACCCCAGGTTCCAAGCAACTTACAGCTTGCGGGTAGTGACGCAGATACAAAGGAAAAAAGCGCGCAGGAAACCGAAAAAGGAAACTGCATTAAAACTGCAGCTACCGGATCAGAAGCCATCCTGACGAGTTCCTAGAAGGGACGAGCAGCCATAACTGCGGTAAGTGCCGCCACCGCTTCACGTGGCACGACACCAACATCCGCCAAAGTATTGTATTCGTCGGTTTCGAGAACGCTGTTGATAACCAAACGCCCCAACAAATCGATGCTGAGCGCCTGGTTTTCCTGCGCGTATTCGAGGTCGTTGGCGGTCAGGATGCCGGAACGAACAATCTTGTCCAGGATGTCCTCGGGCACGTCCGAAAGTCCGTATTTCTCCATTTCCTGGGAGGAAAGGCTGATGTATCCTTTTTCCAACAAATCTTCCAAGGTAAATCCAGCCACCTGCTCGATTGCGGCCATTGCGGAGGGGGATGCAAAACCGCTGGACATGATGGCGTGAAGCGCCTTGGGATTGGAAAGATCCACCTGGTTGATAATCAAGTTGGTCAAGGAACCGACTACATCTACGCCGTCCCTGTTGTAGAGCCACTGGATATGCAGGCCGTACCATTCGGCCAGAAGGGAATGTGCCAGTGTCTTGGGATCGGAATCCTTGTTAATGAGCTCTTCTTCTTGTAGCTGCCCAAAGGCGCTGGTTAGCACCTTTTGTAACCCCTCGAAACGGGCTGCGAAGTGGTCGTGAGCCGGGTGTACCTCGTTAGAGGCTTCCACCGACAACATGCACTCCATTTCCACGATTGTGGGGTTAGAACTGAGCTCGGTAGAAAGTTCGGTGAAGGCATTGAACACTTCGAAAGGCTGCATGTGCCGCATGGCTTGCACATCGAAGTTGGAGCGATCCTCATAGCGCTCGATAACCGCCATGAGCAGGGCTTCTTTGGAGGGGAAATGGTAGATAACCCCGGGGTGGGAAATACCAACCCGGCGCGCCACATCGCGCATAGATAGACCGTGGTAGCCAACTTCCGCAATCATATCTACAGTTGCGTCAAGTATGGCTTCACGTCGAGCCACGCCACCGGCGTAGGGCCCGCGTTCCCCGCTCTTGTGTGCTGGTTTGGGCACCTGGGCATCCCCCTCCCTTTTGCCAACCGCTATGTTCTTATCTATGTCTGGGCATAAAAAACCCAAGCCCTAACTAGGATACAGTTTTTCCCCGCAAAGCACCTAACAAATCGGCGATATTTCGAAAGTGAATTACATAAGTAAAGCGCATGTTAAGAATTTGTTTACTTATTAATACCAAAAAAGGGATTCAACCAGTGGATTAACCATTTTTTTGTAAAATAACAGTAAAAAGTGGCGCCAGGGACCATAGTCCCCGGCGCCACTTTTCTAACATTACGTCATTAAACTAGTTGAAGATGGAATCTTCCTGCGGAGCCAGTGTGCTCAGCCGGAACCGTAACCTTAATCTGCGCACCATCTTCCCACTTCCCAGCAAGCAGCCCTTGCGCCAGCTGATCACCAATCTCTGTCTGAATCAGGCGACGTAACGGGCGGGCACCAAACGCGGGGTCATACCCCTGGTTGGCTAACCAATTCTTTGCATCCTCGCTAACCTGCAATTTCAGGCGACGTGAAGCTAGACGCTTCATCACTTGCTCCAGCTGCAGATCGACGATCTTCGCCAGCTGCGCCCGGCTAAGTGGCTTGAAGATCAAAATCTCATCCAGCCGATTCAAGAACTCTGGTCTAAAGTTAGCCTTGACCGCTTCATTGACCAAACGCTTTTTCTCGTCCTCGCTCATATCTTTCTCAGTCAGATACTGCGAGCCTAGGTTAGAAGTCAGCACCAAAATAGTGTTCCGAAAATCCACTACCCGGCCTTGCCCGTCAGTAAGACGTCCATCGTCTAACACCTGCAGCAGCACGTGGAAGATTTCCGGATGTGCCTTTTCTACTTCATCTAGCAGAATCACTGAATAGGGACGCCGCCGTACAGCTTCGGTCAGCTGCCCACCTTCTTCATAACCCACATATCCGGGAGGCGCCCCGATTAAGCGGGATACCGAGTGCTTTTCTCCGTACTCGCTCATATCGATGCGCACCATCGCCGCGGGGTCATCAAAAAGGAACGCCGCTAGCGACTTGGCAAGCTCGGTTTTACCCACCCCGGTAGGCCCGAGGAAGAGGAAGGATCCTGTCGGACGATTCGGATCGGATACGCCTGCCCGCGAGCGCCGCACTGCATCTGATACCGCTTGGACTGCCTGCTCTTGCCCAATTAGTCGTTTACCGATCTCGGTTTCCATATGCAGCAGCTTTTCGGTTTCAGTTTGCAGCATTTTTCCGGTGGGGATCCCCGTCCAGGATTCCACTACTTCAGCAACTTCTTGGGGGCCGACTTTGTCAACCACCATCGCGTCGGAGCCATCGCTTTGCTGTTCCTGCTTTTCTGCGGCGGCAATCGCGGCTTGGATCTGGGGAATTTCCCCGTTCTGCAAACGCCCGGCACTTTCCCAATCACCACTGCGCATTGCCCGCTCTAACTGAGTATTTAGCTTATCGAGTTGGGCACGCAGATCCCCCACTTTATTGCGGGAGGCTTTTTCGGATTCCCAGCGCACATTTAGTTCATCTAAGACTTGCTGTTCCTTGGCGATTTCTGTGCGCAAATCTTCCAGACGAGCTTTAGTCTGTTCATCTGAGCCTTCGCCCTCAGAATCAGCCAGATAGGCTTCTTCCATTTTCAATCGGTCAACCTGACGGCGCTTTTCGTCTACCTCGACCGGACTGGAATCTAACTCCATCCTTAGCCGGGAAGCGGCCTCGTCAATCAGGTCAATAGCTTTATCTGGGAGGTTGCGTTCGGTGATATAGCGATCAGACAGCTTTGCCGCCGCCACCAGCGCCCCATCGGTAATTGTGACCTTATGGTGTGCTTCGTATTTGGGGGCAATCCCGCGCAAAATCGCTACCGTGTCCTCTACCGAGGGTTCGGCTACAAACACCTGCTGGAAGCGGCGCTCTAGAGCCGGGTCTTTCTCGATGTTTTGTCGATACTCGTCCAGGGTGGTAGCACCCACCATCCGCAGCTCGCCTCGCGCCAGCATAGGTTTAATCATGTTGCCGGCGTCCATGGCCCCCTCGGAACCGCCTCCGGCACCAACTACCGTGTGCAGCTCGTCAATAAAGGTAATGACTTCCCCATCGGCGTTCTTGATTTCTTCAAGGACGGCCTTGAGACGTTCTTCGAACTCACCACGGTATTTGGCCCCCGCAACCATTGCCCCTAAATCTAGGCTAATCAGTTTCTTATTTTGCAAAGATTGCGGAACATCCCCGGCTACGATCCGCTGTGCTAGACCTTCCACTACCGCAGTTTTACCCACCCCAGCTTCTCCGATTAGCACCGGGTTGTTTTTGGTACGACGCGAAAGCACTTGTATTACTCGACGGATTTCTTTATCGCGTCCGATTACCGGATCAAGTTTTCCGCTACGTGCCACTTCCGTTAGGTCGCGACCATACTTTTTCAAGGCCTGGAATGAGGCTTCCGGATCTTGAGAAGTAACCGGGTCTTTGCGAATTTCCTTGAGTTTTGCACGCAGCGCCTTAGCATTGGCACCCGCGCCCTGGAGTAGTGAGGTAACAGCTGTCTGCCCCTCGGAATCATCGGCGAGGGCGATTAATAGATGCTCAGTTGATACATATTCGTCGCTAAGTTCGCGCGCCAGTTCGCCGGCTTTATTAATAACCCGGCGCATAGCCATTGAGGTTTGTACTTCCCCAACGGAACTGCCGGTGACACTGGGAAGCTTTCCCAGAAGTTGATGCAGAGGCGCATTTATTTGTTGGGTGCGATTAGGCACCACCGCTTCCAGGAGCGCAAACGCGATCGAGTCGGTTTGCCCCAGCAAAGCATTTAATAGATGTTCCGGCTCTACTTGAGGATTGTTGTTAGCCTGCGCGGTTTGCACCGCATCCCCCAAGGCAGCCTGCGATTTAACAGTAAGTTTTGTTTCCATTTATTTCCTCCCATATTCCCATCCGGGTGGGATGGGGTGTTGCTATTTACTTCAACACCCATAGAGTTGAGTTTATTCCACTCAACTTTATATTTAAGGTTAGGTACCTCACATTTGCAGAGATAGGCCTGAACAGAGCCAGCTGCACAGCAACGACGCCCCTAGCATCCAGCTGTCCTGCAGAACTTTGAAACCTTTAAGACCGCTCCTAGCGGTAGTAAGAGGCACGAATTGTGGCTTCGCGATTCTCGCGTCCCCGCTTGATCATCCAAACAATCCCCCAAATCAACAACCCGATACCCACAAATCCGATAATCGTTGGCACCACAAAAGCCGCAATTACCATGCCATAGGTAACATTCGGAAGCATGCTGATCTCGGAAATAGTAGCTTCTTCATCACCCGTAGGTTCACATTTGACATTAAATGTCCCATGAGAATTCAGATGATAAATAAAGGTGTGCTGATCATCCTGATCCGGGTCAGTGGCAAAACCAGAGAATAAACTATTATCCCCAGAAAGAGAGTCAATCTTTTCCCCATTAAAAGTAGCGTCACACCGCACGTCACTACCATCCGAGGCCTCTACAATCAGAATGGAAGTCCCCTGATAGTCTGCGGTTCGGGTAATAGAGCTCTCCCCTTTATGGGTCTCCTTACTAGAGTCAATTTGAAAACCGGACACCAGTAGCATAGTGATAAAAGCAATTGGAGCTACCACCAGCATCAAAACGATTCCCACCACCAAAACGGTGATGGGCACAGCCCGAGATTTGGGTTTACGCATCGGAGGCTCCGGGTTATCACCCAGCCCCGAAAAACTGCCCGGACCAATATTCCCCGGCCCCCCTACGCCTGAGATCCCCGAGGAAGCACCCCGAGAATCGTTTACTCCATACCCCGGAGGAGTAGGGAAATTATTTTTCGGTTCTGAGAAAGAAGCAGACGAGGAATACTCTCCTCTAGGTGAATATAAGTAATTCTCCCGATTCCCGAAGCCCTCACCACTACTCACGCCGGTCGGCGAGGCTTGCTGCGAGAACGAGGACGGAGACTGCGAGGGCGCCGGCGAAGCAGACTCACCTTGGAGAGCGGGACTTCC
>CAMYAU010000060.1 GCA_947253735.1 uncultured Varibaculum sp.
GGAGAGTTTCTACCGGCCCGTAAAATTATCTCTCAGATTTTCCCGGAGCAGGTCAAGATGTTGCCGCGCGATATGGTTCCGGGTAAAGCTCCTGGGGTTTCTAAGATTGGTAATGCCCGCGTGGGAGCGAATATCTGTTTCGAGGTAGCGTTGGATTCCCTGGTGCGTGACACCGTAAACGCGGGTGCAAATCTCCTTTATTTTCCCACCAATAATTCGTCCTTCGGATACTCTTACCAGTCCCGTCAGCAGCTACAGATCGCCCGCTTCCGTGCGCTTGAATATGATCGGTCTGTTGCCCAAGTGGCGGTCGGGGGAGTTAGCGCCCTCATTAGTCCGGAAGGTGAAGTATTATCCCAGTCAGGACTCTTTAGAGCGGATACTTTAAAAGCTGCCCTCCCATTGCGGGATACTCTAACCTGGCAGGCGCGTTTTGGCTCGGAATTAAATACAATCTTTCGTTTTGGAGTATTAATCGGCTTAGCTGTGCAAATGCTAGCGATAATTTTTTCAAAAGTGCAACAACGTAGCTTTTCTTCGCTACCTGCTGGCAAGAAACAGACAGGGAGATCAGCCGCTAAAGTAGGACGAGGACGGGTACGAATCAGTTCCAAACCAAGGGGAAAGAAATGAAAGATACGGTAATCGCGATTCCCACTTATAACGAAGCATTGACGCTACCGCGTCAAGTGGAGAAACTACGCAGAGCCGTTCCACAAGCAGATTTGGTAATAATCGACGATAATTCTCCCGATGGTACTGGCCGCCTCGCCGAGGAACTAGCGGCAGTAGATCCGGGCATAAAAGTAATCCACCGGACAGAGAAAGCCGGTTTGGGGCCTGCCTATTTGGAAGCATTTTCCTGGGCTAACTCTGCAGGATATACCTGGGTAGTGCAGATGGATGCAGATGGTTCCCACCGGGCGCGCGACCTCAAAAAATTATTGGCGCGTCGCTCCTGGCCGAACCAACCCGATTTAGTTATTGGGTCGCGTTGGGTTAGAGGAGGACGCCTGCAGGGGTGGTCAAAGCTGAGGGAAGCACTTTCTCGGGCAGGTAACGCCTATATTGGAGCGCTGCTACGACTAGGTATCAGGGATGCTACCGCCGGATTCCGGGTTTATCGTTTAGATTTTTTGAATCGGTTGAGACTAGAAGATTTGGATTCGCGCGGATATTGTTTCCAGATTGATATGACGCGCCGGGCAGTGAAAGCCGGGGGAAATCTGGTGGAAGTGCCGATTACTTTCCAGGAGCGGGCAGCCGGTGCCTCGAAGATGTCCAGTGCGATTATTTTAGAAGCCTTGGCTAAGGTTACCCGTTGGGGTTTAAGCGACTGGTGTAAAAAACTGACAGCCAAGTAAAATAGGTTGCCAGCTATAAGTGCTTCATTCTAATTTTGGCAATAACCCGGACTTAGTCGGTATTTTAACCAATAATAATCGATCTGGAAACCAGATCTTGGTTTTAGCGGTAGTGGACTCCGTCCATGAGTTCTCCGGAATGAAGTACCTCTAGTTGCTCTTTTAGCAATGATTCCAGTTCTTCCTCACTGCGCCGTTCCATCAACATATCCCAGTGGGTGCGTTGCGGGCGCAATGGTTTAGAGTCTTCTTCCTCGGCGGGTTCTTCGTATTGTAGGGCTCCCATTTCCCCGCATTTGCATTCCCATTCGGCGGGTGCGGCTACCTCAGCGGCGAAAGTGACATGGAAACGATGTCCTTGGGGACAAAGGTAAAGGCTTTCACGGCGTTCCGCGAATACTACGCCGTCCTCTGTTTCTAGGCTTTTTGAACCAATACTAGTTCCGCGTAGTGCCCGCTCTGCCATAGTAATAACCTCTCCTTGTTTCCCATCCTGGCTACCCAGCAAATACCGCCCTATTCTAACAGTTCAGCCGGTGGGCAAAAAAGCTAAGGTGCTCTTTTACCCACCGGCGAAACTAGAACTTATTTCACGGGAGGCTGACCGTAGACATTTTGGTAGCGCTCGTACAAGGAATCGATATGACGCGATTCAATCGGGCACAGCTCCCCCAAGGAGCGAGCAATGGCTACTGTCTTGGCTACTTCCTCTACCATTACCGCTGCTTTAACCGCAGCTTTAGCATCCTTACCGATGGTGAACGGTCCATGGTTGGCCATCAATACTGCGGGGGAGCGGGAATCTTTTAAGGTCCCCACAATCCCGCGACCAATCGAGTCATCGCCGATTATCGCGAACGGTCCGATCGGAACTTCGCCCCCGAATTCGTCACCCATCATGGTCAGTACACAGGGGATTGGCTGTTGCACGGCAGCAAATGCTGTGGCATAGGGGGAGTGGGTATGAACCACCCCTCCTACCTCACTCATATGTCGATAAACATAGGCATGAGCTGCGGTATCTGAGGAAGGCTGCAAATCCCCGGAGGTATCATCATCCAGCTTATTGCCATCTAGATCGCAAACTACCATGGCAGATGCCGATAGTTCATCGTAACGTACCCCTGAAGGTTTAATCACGAATAAATCGGCGCCCTCAACCCGCTGCGAAACGTTACCAGCAGTCCAAACCACCAGGTCATTAGCGGGCAGTTCCGGGTGCAAAGCCGCAACTACCTCTCGGGTAGTGGCCACCTTTTTGCGAATCTCGGTAGGAAGTTCATTCACATGAGGCATTTTGTCTCCTTTAGTTTGAACGGTGGACTTGCGCCCTAATTGCCTTCAAGTTGCGCATTACCCTAGTACCGCCCCGGCCAAAGAAGTCATGCATTTCTTTGAAAGCTGAGTAGAGTTCGCGGTAGGCAGCTACATTTTCAGGGATCGGCTTATAGGCGTGAGAGATCTTTTTGCCCATCGCTGCGGAGGCCGCGAAAATGTCTGGGTATTGTCCATCGGCAACCGCCGCGAATACCGCAGAACCCAGGGCTCCCGCTTGGTCAGTGGCAGAAATAGAAATCGGCAGCCCGGTAATATCCGCATACATCTGCATGTATAGCTGGTTCTTTAACAACCCGCCTGCTACTACGATCTCTTTAATATCTACCCCATGTTCAACGAAGTTATCGATGATAACCTTCGCCCCGAAAATAGTGGACTCTAGGAGCGCACGATACATTTCTTCCGGAGTAGTGGTGAGGGTCATCCCCAGCATCATTCCTGATAAACGGGCATCGGCCAAAATAGAACGGTTGCCGTTCCACCAATCCAAGGCTAGCAGGCCATGTTCCCCGATTCGTTGCTCCGCGGCTTTCTCGGTGAGCAGGTCGTGGACATTGATACCCCGTTTCTGGGCTTCTTCGCGATAACTGGCCGGCACGCACTGGGTGGTAAACCAGGAGAATATATCGCCTACTGCGGTCTGACCGGCCTCGAAACCCCATTCTCCATCGACGATACCGCCATCTACGACTCCGAAGATTCCCGGTACATCCGCGTAGTCATGGGCGGAAACCACGAAACAAGTAGAGGTACCGGCGATCGCAGTGAGTACCCCGTTCTCGGTGGCTCCTACGCCGGCCGCATGAACATGGGCATCAATATTGCCGGAGCATACGGTGATTCCGGCTTTTAGTCCCATTAAGGAGGCGGCTTTTTCAGTGAGTTCTCCGACTTTAGAGCCCAAAGGCGCGATCGGCGCCGACATTTTTTGCTCGAACACCTCGCCAAATCCGGGAGCTAACGCCTCCAAGTATGCTTTATCGGGGTATTTTCCATCCTGATACATCCGCTTATAACCGCTGGCTCCAGCGGTTTGGGTGTGTACCCCGGTCATTTTCCAAGTTAGCCAATCCATTACGTCGGTAATTACTTCGGCTGCCTGGTATACCTCGGGGGCTTTTTCATACAGTTCCAGCATCTTGGGTAATGCTAGTTCAGAAGAAAGCACCCCGCCGTAGCGGCCAAGCCAGGGTTCGTTGCGTTCTTTTGCGAGCGCTACGATCCGGTCTGCCTGGTCTTGGCCGCCGTGGTGTTTCCACAGCTTAATATAAGCATGTGGGTTGTTCTTAAACTCTTCTTTTTCGCAAAGGGGGTTACCTTCCTTGTCGGTAACCACCAGGGAGGCGGAAGTAGTGTCCAGACCGATGGCTACTACTTCCTGAGGATCTACTCCGGAGTCCTTGACCGCCTTAGGAACCGCGTTGGCCAGTACCGCAATATAGTCAGCGGGTACCTCCAGAGCGAATTCGGGTGGCAATGTCTGTCCATCACCAGCGGTGAGAGTGGTATCCATAACACCGTGGGCATATTCGGTGACAGCGGAAGCTAATACTTCGCCGTCACTTACCCGCACCACAACTGCGCGACCAGACAGGGTACCGAAATCTATTCCGATTACATATTTGTTTTCCATTGCAGGCTCCATTGCTTTGCGAAATTTGTAGAGTCTTGATTCTTATTTAGCTAATTAGTTAGCGTGGCGGTGTTTACCCCAGAATCCTTCGGGGCTAAACAGATGCTCGATCACCTGATCGAGGGCGTTTAGATCCATCAGGATATCCAACACCGTGTAACGCGAACGAATCATCTGCGCCTGACGGTGGGTCTTGCGGAAACGGTCCCAATCAATCTTAATCATCTCGGGGTGATAGGGAGCGCCAGCCTTACGTAAGTTTTCTTGCGCTTCCTCCGGAGAGATCAGCTGCTTCGAGCAAATCTCTTTAATTTCACTCCATTTTTCTTTGAGTAGTTCTAGTCGTTTGCGCAACGCTTCTCCCTCTAAATGTTTATTTAGAGTGTGCTTCTTGGCTTCGCCCTGAATCTTGGGGATGATCAGCTCTTCCACCTCGGCCAGCAAATCCGCTTCGCTGGGGGCATTGGCAACAATCTCATCAATATCCAAGTTGGGGATATCCATTGCCAAGAACTCTTCCCAAATGGCCAAGGAAGCTACCGTGCCGACCCCCACTTTAAAGCCATGCGATAGCGGCGGTTCCCAATCGAGGCCGTGTCCTTCCATCTCCCAGGTGTGGGAGAACTGGTGGCCAGCACCCGAAGCAGGGCGAGAGGACGATAGTGCCTGCATAGCCAGCCCGGACATAATGTTGCCCTCAGCTAGCCCTTCGATCGCATCCCGGTCCCCCTTGCAGGCACCTTCGGGATCAGATAGCGCTCCGCGAAGGGGACCTTGTACTAAGGACCAGGTGTAGTCATCTACGGCCTCGACCCCGAGACGATCAGCCAGCAGCCAGTCGGCACCGGCGGGAATCTTTTCAATTAGATCCCCGTAACCGGTAGCGGTTAGGCGCTGCGGGGCAGCGGCGATTACATCCAAATCAGCCACTAAACCTGCGGGAGCGGGGCATTCACGAGTAATCTTGAAGCCATCCTTGGTGATGGAAGCGCCAAAGGCTGCGTATCCATCTACCGAGGCCGCGGTGCATACGTTCATGTAGGGACGCCCCAGTTCCCCGCTGGCCAGCTTGCACAGGTCATTTAGGGTACCAGAAGCAATCGAACAGATGACCGTGTCATCGAGATCCTGTAGTACTTCCCGAACTTTAATTACATTCTCGTAACCGGCATACAAAGTAGGTTTACCGGGGAAAATGTATGGTTCGTGCATCGGCACGTCTGCAGCTTTGAGGGAGTCAACTACTCCTTTTCCGGCTGCTCCAAAGGTATTTTCATCCGCCACTACTAGGGCTGTTTTCCCGGGAAAGAGGCGGGCGAACAGCGGGCCAGTTTCCTTCAGTACCCCTACACCGAACTCGATATCTTTAGTATCGCTAGCAGTCTCTAGTGCTTTAGCGATCAATTCGTTTGTCATTGATACTTCTTTCTTTAATTTTTTGGATTATTCACCGGCGGACACATGGTCGACTAGCTCATGGGTGAGTTCTTGCATCGCTGGGTAGCTGTCCATGTATTTCTGCAGGTAGAACTGATATTCCTCGTGGGTTTCCGGATTGGGTTCAATCCGTTCGGTTTCATGTACCATATTGGCGGCAGCTTCTTGGATATTGGCATATTGTCCAGATCCTACTGCCGCGAGAATACAGGTACCAAGCACTACCGCGTCGCCAACTTCTGTCTTTACCAGAGGCTTTCCGGAAACATCGGCATGCATCTGCATCCATAGCGGCGACTTGGTGGCCCCACCACAGACGGTTACCTGATCAAACTTGAATCCGGCATCTTCCATCTTCTTGAAGTTGAAGGCGGTACCAAATGCCACTGCCTCCATAATTGCATGGTAGACGTGCAGCGGGGTATGGGAGAGCGAGAGCCCCCACATAATTCCGCGGGCTTTAGAGTCGGTATAGGGGGTGCGGTTGCCTTGGAAGTATTCGTTAATAATGAGACCGTCGGAGCCCGGTGCAATGTCCGCGCATTTACGGTCTAGAATCTCGTAGGGGTTAACGCCCACAGTTTCAGCGCTCTTTACCAGATTCTCGCAGAAGCCATCCTTGAACCATTTCAGCACGGAACCAGAAGATACTAGCGAGCCTTCCAAAGTGTATTGACCGGGGAGGACCCCGTCAGTGTAGGAGCCCATGAATCCATTACCATAAACGGGCTTATCGGACTGTCCAGCAATAACGTGGGAGGATCCGGTAGTTAGGGATACCCGTCCCGGCTTTACGGCCCCCAGGCCGATCTGTCCTGCCCAGGCATCTGCACAGCCCTGAGCGACCGGAGTACCTGGCAAGAGGCCGAGTTCTTGCGCTACGGAGGGGAGCAAGCCGCCCAGCGGAACGCCCAGGTCTTCTACGCGTTCGGGCATCTTCTCAAAGGCGTCTCCAGCCCCGATTGCCTCGTAGTATTCTACCGGCCACCCGCCGTAATCTCGGTTGTAGTTCATCCGCATAGAGGCGGAGTTGATGTTAATGGTCCATTCACCGGTCAGGCGATAAGTTAGCCAGTCTGGAGCATCTACAATCCGGAAAGCCTCTTTAAAGATTTCCGGCTCGTTTTCTTGTAGCCATGCAACTTTAAAGGGATACCATTCTGCGGTTGGGGGAGTGGTCTTACCCCCGTTATACAGGCGGGCCCAGTGATCCATATCCATGACCCGTTCCATTTGTTTGGTGGCGCGCACGTCCATCCACATAATGGCCCGGCGGATTTCTTTGCCTTCTTTATTAATGGGGACCACGGTCATAGTGGTGGCATCATAGCTGATACCCGCGATGCTGCGGGCAGGAATACCGGTCTGATCAAGTACGGTACGTACCGAAGCTACTAGGGCTTCCCACCAGTCCGAAGGATCTTGTTCAGCCCAGCCGGGGTGGGGGTGATAGGTGGGGTATCCGGTGGCGGCAAAGCCAATCGGAGTGCCTCGTAGATCAAAAATTGCGGCACGGCAAGATTCGGTGCCGTAATCAATTCCTAGTAGATAGGGACCTTCATAACCGGGTGCTACCATTAGTTTTCTCCTTGGATTTGCGCCGGCATCGTTGTCGGCGACTTTTGCGCACAGCATTGAGCGCGTCTTTTTTGGTGTTTTAAGCAGTTTTATTTACTCATCTTCGTCGGTCCAACCGTTTTCTTCCCAAACTGAGGCGGGAATCAAGCGGTCAACGCGATCGAGTATGAAGTCGGGTTGGTGTTCTTCGGGTAGTACCAAAGCCTCTTCCATGGTCGAGTCTCCGGTAAGCGGCATCGCCGAGAACATTCCGGTCTTCTTAGCCATTTCGATATCAGTGTAGAGCCGGTCGCCCACCATCATGCAATGCCGGGGATTAACATCTAGGCCTTCAATCGCCACCTCGAGCATTACCGGCTCAGGTTTACCCGTAATAACCTGACATTTTGTTTGGGTACAGGCTTCGATAGCGGCAATGATCGAGGCACAGTCAGGTTCACCTCTTCCGCCCGGGAAGGGGCAGTAGCGATCAGGGTTAGTGGCGACCAAAATAGCGCGTTTATGGAACCAGATGGCATCGAAAGCTATCTGCAGCTTGCGATAGTCAAATGTTCGGTCGTAGGAGGCAATAACGATATCGATTTTTTCGGGATCATCGCTGATTTTGATACCCGCATTGTGTAGGGCATCAATCAAGGGTTGTTCCGCGATCGGGAAAACCGTCTTGTCAGGATGGTGCTCCTTGAGCCAACGGGTCATAGTAACCACGGTGTTGGCTATGTCTTCTAGGGGAGTGGGGATATCCAATCCTTCTAGTTTTTCTACATAAAGATGGGGATCTTTGGTGGGATTATTCGACAGGAAACGCACCGGAATCTCGCGATGCCGCAGCTCCTCGATCATTCTTTTAGCCCCGGGTAACAGGTGGTCACCTAGATAGATGGTGCCATCCATATCGAAAATATAGGCATCGTAAAACTCGGTAGGGAACCTTAAACCATTTCCTGTTTGCAACTTTTTCTCCAGTATTTATTGGGGTTGGGGTGGAAAGCAATGATGCTTTCCACCCCAACATTTAGTTAATTTAGACCAATGCAGCTACTGCTAGGAGGCCCAAACCACGCACGATGGTGTGGGAAACCCAAATAGCAGAAGCCGGCGGGTCAATATGGGTATCGCCGCGAGCGTACATCAACCTTTGAGCAAATTCGGCCAGTCCCGCAGCCATTACCCCGAATACAACGGAAGCTAGCAGCGCCAGAAGCAGGCTGTTTCCTAGAATCGGGAACCAAACCATGGCGGCAAGTCCAGCGGTAATCGTGATGTGGTGAGTAACCGGGATCTTGAATCCGAGGATCAGCATCAAAATGGTGATAGCGGAAATACCGAAGGGTAGAGTCTGGGCATTAGCCACTAGCACCTTTTCGGTTTCTGGGCTCACGTGCGGAAGCAGGTAGGCAACGGTTAAGGTTAGTCCACCTGACACTAGGGAAGCGAATACCCCAATGGTGATCCACTGCGAGGGCTTTTCCTGCCAGCGCAGCCAGCATTCCTTATCGGTGAGCTGCGAAGCCCAGTTGAAGATTCCGGACTTTCCGAAGACCAAGCGGACCACGAAAGAGGATAGGAACACCGTCAATGCCACGGTATCAGTGTTGTGACCAAACCAGGGGATCAACCGGATGCAGCGTTCTACCAGGTAGCCGCCCAGGCCGAAGACCGCACCGATCCAGAGCAAGGTCGGGTTACCGAATCCGGCGGGGGAGGTATCGATATCCTTCCCCAGCTTGTCTCCATTTAAACCGATCTTGCCGGCGTAAGCGTGAGCAGCAACTGCACCTGCGAAGCAAATATGGGGGCCGAAAACCGGACCGAACGCCATATAGTTGAGAACGACATCGCTTCCGGTGGTAGCAGCTACTCCGAAACCCAAGAATACCGAGAAACCGGTCATTACAAATGCCCAGTTACCACCGATTCCCGCTCCGAGCATTCCGCCGCCGATAGCGCAGATTGCCCAGAATAGCGAAAATCCAGCTGAGGGACCAAAAGAGTTAACAAAGTCGCTGGCTTGCGCCGCCATTTGTATTGTTTCGATCATATTTTTAATACCTTTATTTAGTAGGGTCTGGCATCATTGCCAAACTTCTTACAGTTCGGCTCAAGCACTGAGGCTTGAGCCGAAATCTTATAGGAGTACTGGTTAACCGCAGCAACCAGGAGTGGATTCCCCATCGGTCTCCGGTACTTCGTAGTCGCAGATCAACTGGACTTT